>NZ_JACVTX010000020.1:0-91768 GCF_016624745.1 Erwinia sp. S43
CACCCGGCTAACCTGTCCCGTAACGGTTCCCCTTTCAAATCATTGCGTTGCGGCCAGAAGAAATCAGTTCCTCCAGCAGCAACACCAAAGCATGCAGGCAATCGGGGGTATCCGGATAAGCGGACCGTCCGAGCACAGGGAGGTGCGAGGCCGAGCGGACAGGGATGTGACAGCGGGTCTGCGTTCCGGCCAGCCCCGATACGCCAGGCGCAGAACATGCAGCGCGTTAATCTACCCGCGATTCGCCAGGCGGTGAAATTGAAGCGTCTTAATCCAACCTTAACTCAATAACTTATCCTGCAACTCACGCAACGACGCCACCTGCCACATCGGATGAATCCCCTCCGGCTGAGCGCGCCCGTCAGCATTCAGCCAGCAGGTCGCCATCCCGGCATTGATCCCGCCGAGAATATCCGAATCCGGATTATCCCCCACCATCATCACCCGATCGCGCGGCGGATTACCCATCTGCGACAGCGCATAATCAAAAATCGCCGGGTGCGGCTTAGCGTGGCCCACTTGCTCGGAAATCACCAGCAGATCGAAATAGCCGAGGAAGCCGGTGCGCTCCAGCCGCGCCTGCTGAAGCGCGGTAAAACCGTTGGTGATGATGCCCATTTTCACCCGGCCCTTCAGCGCATTAAGCAGATCCGTTGCCCCCTCCAGCGGCAGGCAAATCTCAGCCATGGCGGTCAGAAAACCGCTATTCAGATCGTGCGGCGTCACCTGCAAACGATCCGCCCAGCCCTGGAAACGCTGATGCTGCAACTGCAGGGCGCTAATGACGCCATTCTGATAATCCACCCACAACGGCTTGTTAATCGCCTGATAATCATCGAAATCAGCATGGCTGAACTGCACGTCGTATCGCTCAAAAAGCCGCTGTAATCCGGCAAAAGCATCGAAGTGAAACAGCGTGTCGTCAGCGTCAAATAAAATCCAGTCCCATTGGGTAAGCATCGGTCATTCCCGGTTAAATCGTTAAGGCCATAATCACGGCATCTTCTTTGCCGTCTGCGGTCGGGTAGTAGTTGCGTCGGATCGACACCTCATTGAAATCCAGCTGCTCGTACAGCGCGATAGCCGGCCGGTTAGAGGCGCGAACCTCCAGCCAGAGGGTCAGAATACCGCGCTGCTCCAGCTCGGCGATCAGGTGCTGCAACAGCTCACGGCCAAGGCCACGGCGCTGGAATGCCGGATCGACGGCCAGATTAAACAGCGTGGCTTCGTCCAGCACCACCTGCGTGATAGCGAACGCGGCCAGTACGCCATCCACTTCCAGACGGAAGTTCAGATAGCGTTCGCCCTGATTGCTGGCAAAGGTTTTTTCCGACCAGGGAAAAGCGTGACTGCGCTGCTCAATAGCAAACGCGGCATCAAGATCGTGCGTGGTGAGTAAAGAAATCTGATTCATGTTGGCAAATCTGCTGCCATAGCGCCCGTTTGGCACCGGCATTGTGATAAAGCTCCGCCAGCACCGGCGAAACAAGGTGGGTTCCGGCAAGCGTGCCCGGAGCATCTAATCCTAAGCACCAGCTATGGCAGCGGGTGTCATCCGGCAGCATCGCCAGCTGTTCAGGCGTAAGCATCTGCACCTGCGGTTCGCGCAGTTCCAGCGCACGCAGCACATCCGCGACCAGCGGGTCCTGCATAGCGGGTAGCACCTCGGCAATAATTACCAGCCGGGTTTCTGCGGGTAAGGTCACCGCAATCTCTCCCTGCAGGGCACGCGGACGCCGCAGCGTATACTGCGTAATACCCATTTGCTGTAATAACCAGTCGCGTCTGGAAGACATCATTTTTCCTGTCTGGCTGCCCGTGTAACCGGCATAGGGTAACAAAGCCTTCGAAACTGCGCCAACAAACAACTATAATCGCCGCTCTGATTTTTAAGGAGTGACCGATGTCCGCATTTACCCCGGCCAGTGAAGTGATACTGCGCCACAGTGATGAATTTTCACAACGCCGCGTGCTGTTTGCTGGCGATCTGCAGGATGACCTGCCCGCACAGCTGGAAACCGCACAGAGCCGGGCGCATACCCAGCAATATCATCACTGGCAGATCCTGAACCGTGCGATGGGTGAAAACGTTCTTTTCGGTCTGGTGGCTACGGCAGAGATCGCCGAGGGCTGCGACACCCTGGTGTACTACTGGCCGAAAAACAAGCCGGAAGCCCAGTTCCAGCTGCAAAACCTGCTGGCCCTGCTGCCGGTTGGCAGCGACATCTTTGTGATTGGTGAAAACCGCAGCGGCGTGCGCAGCGCGGAACCGATGCTGGAAAACTGGACCAAACTGGAAAAAATCGACAGCGCTCGCCGCTGTGGTTTATACCACGGCCGCCTGGAGCAGCAGCCAACGTTTGATGCCGACGGTTACTGGGAAGATTATGCACTGGGCGATCTGACCATCAAAACCCTGCCGGGCGTATTCAGCCGCGATGGACTGGATGTCGGTAGCCAGCTGCTACTCTCCACGCTGACGCCACACACCAAAGGCAAAGTGCTGGATGTAGGCTGCGGCGCAGGCGTGCTGTCCGCCATGCTGGCCAGCCACTCTCCTAAAGTTCGACTGACGCTGACCGATGCCAGCGCCAGCGCCGTGGCTGCCAGTGAAGCCACGCTGGCCGCCAACGGCCTGGAAGGCACCGTGGTTGCCGGTAACGTTTATTCCGGCATTAGCGGGCGCTTCGATCTGATTATTTCCAATCCACCGTTCCACGACGGCATGCAGACCAGCCTGGATGCGGCACAGACGCTGATCCGCGGTGCGGTCACTCATCTGAACACCGGCGGCGAGCTGCGCATTGTGGCTAACGCCTTCCTGCCGTATCCGCAGGTGCTGGATGAAACCTTCGGCAGCCATGAAGTGCTGTTGCAGAACGGCCGCTTCAAGGTATATCGCGCCGTTAAAGGCCGCGCGCCGAAAGCATCACGTTAATAGCCACCAGGGGGCCGTAGGGTCCCCTGAAAGCACCTTAAAACCGCCAAAAACCTCTCATTCGCTGTTTTTTCATGCGATTGATCCAGCAATAAAAAATAACTGTTGACGTACCTGGTAAAATCTCTAGAATGCGCCTCCGTGGTTGCGATACAACGTTGTTGTCTTGCGGGTATGCGAAGGTGGCGGAATTGGTAGACGCGCTAGCTTCAGGTGTTAGTGTCTTAACGGACGTGAGGGTTCAAGTCCCTCTCTTCGCACCAAAAACCATGTTATTCATATTACGCAGCATCTGCGCGAAGGTGGCGGAATTGGTAGACGCGCTAGCTTCAGGTGTTAGTGTTCTTACGGACGTGAGGGTTCAAGTCCCTCTCTTCGCACCATGTTGATTGCCTCTCTCTGAAAAATCCCAGCAGTTATTCCCAGAAGCATCTTGTTCACTCCCGGTTTTATTCATTTATTCTCAGCAATACTTAATCTTTGCAGTGATATATCCATCGTCCCTGATGGTGCTGATTATCCGCTTATTGCGTACTGAAATTAACGGTAATCGCCGCAAGCCCGCCCACCAGCGCAATACACGACGGCAGCAGCATATAGTGGCGCAGACGCTTGTGAAACAGCATCACTACGGTTGCCAGAAACGCCACGACCATCAGCATCCGCCATTCGGTGAACGACAGTTCCATCATCGCCATCAGCGGCATAACCGTGCAGGGCAGCAGAACGCCCCAACCGCTATCGAGTCTTTTACCCATCATCCAGCTTACCCCCCATAGTCCACACGCAGTGATCATTGCGGCTACCATAGCTGTGTCCACACAATTTCAAATGATAATGATTACCAATATCATATGACACTTTTTATCACTTTGCAGCAACATTGTTGAAACTTTATTCTGGCGGATGACAGCCTGATTGATAAATGTTAGATTGACTCGGATCACAATTCAGAAAAATCAAATAATAACAGCTCTAAACTATTCCAGTTGATAAGCATCTGTCGTCTGCAGCGAGCCATGCTTTGATATTCCAGGGCAGTCACGAGTATATAAAATGCAAACTAAAATCTATGATGAATTGCTTAACAGCAAGCGTCGCCTGTCGTTGATGCTATTTCTTTTTTTAAATATTGTTACCGCTTTATTTTTGTCGCTTCGCGCCACCAGCCATACGCCACTCACGGCCTGCGCCCCCACGTTACTTATTGCGATATTCAGCGTGGCATTGCTAGCAAGATTGCTAATAAATCCGGCGGCGCAAATACAGCGTCTGAATAGTGTGGCTTTATTTACCGGCCTACTTTGGGCGTGGCATATATTCTCCCGCTATCATTATCAGTTCTATATCGCCGATAATTACCTGTTGGTTGCCCTGGTCAGCGTCTTCTTTATTAGCGCCATTGCACTGGGGGATCATCTGCTGGCATTTTGCCTGCACGCCCTACCGACCGCGGCAACCGTACTGATCCTGGATGCCGGCCGCAATACGCTGTTAATGCTGTTCACCGTTACGCTGCCGCTGGTCGGCTTCACCCTTCATCATCTGATGCTGCGGCGGCTGGATAATTTCACCCGTCGTCTGCTCAGCCAGCTTTATGCCGAAAAAGAGTCCTACAGCGATCTCAGTATGCTGGACCCGCTCACCGGCTTATATAACCGCCGGGGCCTGCATAACCGCCTGCAAAGCATTCTTGAAAAACACTCGGGCAGCCACTTTGTCCTGCTGCTGGATATCGACAATTTCAAGGCCTACAACGACAACTACGGCCACACTATGGGCGATCAGGCGTTAATACGCGTTTCTACTGCCATTCGTGACGCGGTGCGCTCGCGGGATGTCGTTACCCGCTTTGGCGGCGAAGAGTTTCTGGTGCTGCTGACTAATGTCAATGAAACTATCGCCATGCAGCTGGCGGAGCGCATTCGTCAGTACGTGGTTAATCTGGAGATATCCCACCGCTTTAACGACAAGGTATCGACCCACGTCACCCTCAGCGCCGGTATCGCCCCGCTGGAGGGCGACGATTTTAACACCGCACTGACCAATGCTGACCGCGCGCTGTATCTGGCCAAGAACCAGGGGCGCAATATGCTGCTGTCCTGGCAGGACCTGATGAACAGTACCCAGCCACAGGCCGCCGATCCCCAGAATGTCTTTACCGGCGGAAAATAAAGGAGAATTAACATGAGTCTGGAATCCGTACGGCAGTTTTTTGCCGAGCGCGCGCCCGAAATCGCCATTATCGAACTGGAAGAGAGCACCGCCACCGTCGATCTGGCCGCGCGTGCCCACAAGGTTGAACCGGGGCAGATTGCCAAAACGCTGTCGCTGAAAGTGAAAGATCGCGTGGTGCTGGTCGTCACACGTGGCGATGCGCGGCTGGATAACCGCAAGCTGAAGCAGGCCCTGGGGGCGAAAGCCCGCATGCTCAATGGCGAAGAAGTGGTGAGCTGGACCGGCCATCCGGTTGGCGGCGTTTGCCCGTTCGGTCTGGAAAACCCGCTCACCGTTTACTGCGATGTGTCGCTACGTGACTATCAGGAAGTGCTGCCCGCGGCGGGCGCTATACACAGCGCGGTGCGCATTGCACCGGAGTATATGGCCACCCTGACCGACGCCGAATGGGTCGACGTCTGCCAGCCGCCTGAATGACTTACCGACGACGGCCCGGGCTGTCGTCCCTTCACCGATTTTCCGCTGCGCCCTGCCCCCGGACCCCACTACCTGAAATTTTAACGCCCTGGGTTTCACGCCCAAAGGCAACAATCAGGCAGATCAGCACGGCCACCGTTCCCGCAACGATCGCCATCGCCAACCCGTAGTTATTGCCGTGCGCTTCGGCAATTTTTGACTGCAGCGTGGCATTCACCGACGCAATCAGATTCCCCAGCTGATAGACAAACCCCGGCAGTACCGCACGTGCATTGGCCGGAACCAGTTCGGTCAAGTAAGTCGGCACCACGCCCCACGCGCCCTGCACCATAAACTGCATCAGAAATGCCCCGCAGCCAATCATCCACGAACCGCTGGAAAACGCCCACAGCGGCAGCACCGGTAGCGCAAGGAAAGCCGCAATCATCATCGCCTTCTTGCGGCCGATTTTCTCCGACAGCGAACCGAAGAATATGCCGCCCAGCATTGCCGCAATGTTATAGCAGATGGCGATGATGCTGACGATGTGCGGATCGAAGCCGTGCTGCACTTTCAGGAAGGTAGGATAGAGATCCTGGGTCCCGTGGCTGAAGAAATTAAAGCAGGCCATCAGCAGCACCAGATAGATACACAGCTTCCAGTGGCTGCGCAGCACCGGCATCAGCGCCGCGCTCTCCTTACGTTCACGGGCGGCCAGCCATACCGGCGACTCCGGTACTTTGAAATAGATAAACGGCAGCAGCAGGATCGGCAACACGCCAATCAGGAACATCCCGCGCCATCCCACCATGCTGTAGCACAGGCCGAAGATAATTGACGCCAGCAGATAGCCGCAGGGATAGCCCGCCTGAAACACGCCGGACATCAGTCCGCGCGAGCGATCGGGAATGGTTTCCATCGCCAGCGAAGAGGCCACGCCCCACACGCCACCCATCGCAATGCCGTAGATCACACGGAAGATCAGGAACCACTCCAGCGTCGGTGACCAGGCGGAAAGCAGCTCAAACAGCGAGAAGATGATGATGTTGGTCATCAGGATCGGGCGTCGCCCGTACTTTTCCGCCAGACGGCCAAACAGCAGCGCGCCAATCGGCCGGACCGCCAGCGTCAGCATGATTGCCAGCGAGACATCGGAAATTTCGGTGTGGAAATTGGCGGCAATATCGCTCAGCACAAAGACCAGAATAAAGAAGTCGAACGCATCCAGCGTCCAGCTGGCAAAGCTGGCGAACGCCACATTGCGCTGGGTAGAAGTCCAGTTAAGCATGGGGATGTCCTGTAGGGGATATTTGTTATTTATTTGTTTATAGCATGTGAACAACAAGCCCAAGGGAACCCTTTTGTCAGGCTTATCATCAGGGTGTAAGCGGAAGTTTCAGTTTGTTGCAAGAGTAATTATTAGGCAGGTAATCATCGAGTAAGGGCCAAAACCGCGCCGAGATCAGGTAGTGCCAGGCCGCTTTTGAACGAGTGAGGAAACCGGTGCATATTCACCAGGCTCCCGGCAAAGGAGGGAAATAGCGCGTACCGGCCTGCACGATAAAAGTCAGAGGATACTGATGCATCGGCCTCGATCTTGTGCAATCGAAAGACCATGCTGCATCAGCCTCACGCTTTCATCGATTCAGGGAATTACAGGTTGGGTCATCGCCAGATACTTCTCCAGCATCGCTAACAGCAGATCGTTATCCACGGACTGCAACACGTGGATCAGTCCCCCCTCGGGCTGGTCAATCCCGACATCCAGCCGCAGCGGCGGGCGGTAGCGCCAGGATTTACCGCGCGTCATGCCCGGCCGGAGTTCAACATCGACGTAGTAATCCGCCGCACGGGCAACATCCTGATTAATCAGCCACGCGACCACCAGCGCATCGTGTATCCAGCAGCCAGGCAGGCGACGGGTCTGCATGGAGTAATCAATCCACGGTCGCAGTGTTTCACTGACAAATTCGGCCAGTGGCCCGGGTAGCTGGGCAATACGATCCAGATCGCCGTGGGTCATCATCGTTTTGCTGGTGACGTCCATCGGCACCAGAGTGATATTCGCGCCGCTGGTCAGCACCTGATGCGCCGCCTCTGGATCGATACCGAAGTTGGTGTCCTTAATAAAATCATCCAGCGCGAACACCCCGCCCATAATGGCAATCTCCTGTACCGCCTGCGCCATCTGTGGATAGCGCTGGAGTGCAAGCGCAACGTTGGTCAACGGACCGATCGCCACCAGGGTAATTTCACCCGGGTTGTCGCAAATCAGCTGGCCGATCGCATCCGCCGCTTCCTGCTGCGTGGGTTCAAAGCTGGCGGGCTGACGTACCCCCTGCCACAGATGTCCCAGTTGATTACTGTGCACCCGACGATCCAGCACTTCGCGCCACGGCCCGGCAGGTTCATACAGCGCCATGTCGGCCCCTTTCACCACCGGCACCGGCCTGCCGGTACGCTGCATCAAATCTTTCGCCACGCTGTATCCCACCTCGCTGGGGGTATTTCCCGCCACCGTTGTGATCAGCTCCAGTGAAAGCGACGGAGCCGCCAGCGCCAGTGCTATCGCCAGCCCGTCGTCTACATTGGCTCCGGCAATCCCGTTGCCGGGATCGCAGTCAATAATTAATCTCTTCATAACTCGCTATCGGAATAAGGGGCTGCCTGACAGCCACAGGATTCACCAATCTCCAGCCGGTGGGAAAACTCGCGCAGCATGGCTTTACCGTTCCATTCTGCCAGCATGACGATCGCCGCTTTGGCTATCTCGGCCACCGGCTGCCGAACGGTGGTCAGCGAAGGCACGTGATAGGCCGACTGCTGCGTGCCGTTGAAACAGACCAGCGCCACATCCTCCGGTACCTTCAGCCCCTGCTCGCTCAGCGCGCGGATACAGCCAATTGCCTGCGCTTCGTTGGTAGCAAACAGCGCACGCGGTACCGTCGCCCCCTGTAACATTTTTTTCGCCGCCAGATAGCCACCTTCGCGGGTGTAGGGCGTGCTAAAAATCCACTGCGGATTTTCCTGCACGCCGTGCTCTGCCAGCGCCTCCCGCCAGCCGAGCAGGCGCTCCTGCGTATTCAGCATCTCCAGCGGACCGCAGATAATCCCCGCCTCGCCGTAGCCATGACTTAACAGGTGAGCAGTCACCTGACGGGAAGCCTCCCGCTCATCCACCCGCAGTACGCTGACCTGCAGTGCCGGATCGACACTGTCCAGCATCACAAATGGCGTGCCGCTGGTCCGCAGTAAATCGGTATAAGGGTGGCGATCCACGCTGATATAAAACAGCCCGCTGACTTGCTGGCTGAGCATATTATTAATCAGCTGCAGCTCGCGCCTGCGGCTGTCACCCGAATCGCCTAACAGCATCACCATATCGTTGGCCAGCGCCTCCTGCTGAAGCGCATGGGCCAGCGAAGCGATAAAGGCGTTATCAATATTCGGTACGATCAGGCCCCAGGTTTTGGTGGTGCCGGAGGCCAACGCCCGCGCCACATTATTGGGGCGATAGCCGGTTTTCTTGATCGCCGCCAAAACGCGTTCGCGCGTGGTCGCCGCCACCGGACGCGGGCCGTTATTGATCACATAGCTGACCACCGCTACTGAGGTTCCGGCTTCTCTGGCAACATCGGCACGCGTGGCTCGATGAGGGTTTTGCATTGCGGCCGCCGACTTCGTCAGATTATTTACTGCCATTCAGCCGCTATCCTTATTTTGTCGTTAAATTGCGTCGTCGGGATCGTTAAGATCGCGCCCGCGCGTTTCCGGTGCAACAAACGTTGTCATCAGCCCAATCGCCGCCATCGCCGCGAAGTAGGTAGCAATCGGCCACCAGTGCCCGGTCCAGGAGAGCAGCGCCGCAGCCACCAGCGGTGCCGTACCGCCGGAGAGAATCGATCCCAGCTCTTTCGCCGTGGCCATTTTCGTGTAGCGATGCGTCACGCCGAACAACTCTACTCCCCACGCCGCCTGTACGCCAAAAATCCCCAGCGATGCCAGCCCCATTCCGGTGACGATAGTGGCAATCACCACGGCAGGCTCGCGGGAATCCAGCAGCATAAAGGCCGGGAAGGCATAGAGGATCAGTAGCAGGCAGAAGCAGCGATAGGTAATCCGGCGGCCAAAGCGGTCCGACAGCCAGCCCGCCAGTGGAATAATCAGGAAGCCAAGCAGCGAGGCAATAAACACGGCGGTCGTCGCCACGGATTTATCTACGGCCAGCACCTTCACCACATAGCCGATGATAAACCCCTGAGCCAGATACGAGGGACCGTTTTCACCAATTCGCAGGCCGACCATCACCAGAAAAGCACGGCTGCGCTGCCAGAATCCACGACGGTCGGTGGCTGCCGATGTGCTTTTCACCTGCGAGCGCTGCTGCTGTAGCGCCTGTTTCTGACGTTCGAACACCGGCGTTTCGCGTAAATGGCGGCGTATCCACAGCGCCACCAGTGCAATCAGCGAACTACACAGGAAAGGAATACGCCAGCCCCACTCCTGTAGCGACTGCTGATCCATCTGCACCACCGCCAGCCACACCAGCGACGCGACCAGCGTGCCGCTGTTGGAACCGAGCGCAATAATTGAGGATACCAGCCCACGCCGCTGCGCCGGGGCATATTCACCGAGCATCACCGTACCGCCGGAAAGCTCCGCCCCGGCTCCGAACCCCTGAGTAAAGCGCAGGATCACCAGACAGGCGGGTGCCCACAGTCCGATGGATGCATAAGAAGGGATCAGGCCGATTAGCGTCGTTGAAACGCCCATCAGAATAATGGTGGAGACCATGACGATTTTTCGGCCACGGCGATCGCCCAGCCAGCCGAAGAACAGTGCGCCGATGGGGCGGGCAATAAAGCCAACCGACCAGGTGGCGAAGCTGGAGAGCAGCGCCATCGCAGGACTGGCTTCGGGGAAAAAGACATCGCCGAAAATAATACCGGCGGCCAACCCGTACAGCGCAAAGTCAGCGTACTCCATGGCTGTACCCAGCCAGCAAGACAGGGTCGCACGCCAAAAATCCTTACGCCCTTCTTCGGTGGTTAAACGTTCATCGGCCGCTGCGGTAGGTGGCACCGTGTCGGGTTTGGCAACGCTATTAGGTTGAGACATAGACAAATCCTGATTTGAAAATCCATTTAAGGCCCCTGCCGTGAGCTTCCTGCATGAGGAAAAAACACGGTCGGGGGAGAGAAACATAAAGCCCTGTAGCAAAGATCGGTAACGGGTTCCCTGGTGTTGGAACATGTTTTTCGTTCCGCGCTCGCCGGTTCAAAAGCGACCAGTCATATAAGTAACGCGAAACAAAATTGACCTTCACGTGGCCGCCGGATTTCCCACGCCGTGAATTTTCACACAACACGCATTCTATCTACGCGTGTAGATAAATCAAGGCAGCAGGACTAACTCATTAATTAATCTTGACATTCATCACGAATAACCAATGGAATTACAAGCAAAATCAAGGGGATAAAACAGGTTAAAAATTCAACTTTTTCTATCGCACCAAAGCCCGGCAGATGCACAACGCGTTCCACCCGGCCGAATCGCGCAGCCCGATTTTTAACAGGAAAATATTGCAGAAAAATGAACGTCAGGAAGATTTATGGAAGCACCTTACGCAGGTTAGCTATGGGAGATCGTTCTATCGTCGTGCTCAAACTGTCTGTAATTCAACCAGTTCCGGGCTGTCGTAGTTTGCCTGGAAAATAGACATACAAATGGTAAACGCTGGATCGCTGCGCGCAGTTCCATTATAATCCTGCGCCTCAGGCCCCTTAGCTCAGTGGTTAGAGCAGGCGACTCATAATCGCTTGGTCGCTGGTTCAAACCCAGCAGGGGCCACCAAATTCTAGATTTAGAATCATATAATTAAGCCACTCAATTGAGTGGCTTTTTTGTTGCCTGAGATTTGAGTGGCGGCAAAATGGCGGCAGAGAAATTGCATTTTTTCCTGGCCTGTTCTGGTTAATAACCTTGTTACGCAAGGACATGTCGACTCTGAATCGGCAGCCAGCACCGCACGGCTTTGGGCATTCGGCATGTTGATTGGCAATACCGACATGCACCACGGTAACCTGTCGTTCATCAGCGACCGTGGCCGCCCATATCATCTCGCCCCGGCCTACGACATCCTGCCTATGGGGTTTGCACCCAGAGCTGGCGGCGCGATCGTGAACGAACTTCGGGCTGTGTCATTACCGGAAATCATTAGTCGAGACACCTGGCAAGAAGCGCTGGCACTGGCTGAGAACTTTTATGCTGCGGCCAGCAACTGCAACCGCTTTTCCGCCAATTTCACTCCATGTCTTGACGTATTACGCCGCCATCTTAACGAGGCCAGCTCGCGTATCGCCCGCCTGGGATAAAAGGCGAATGCAGCTCAGCGGCGTGATGCTATGATTCGGATATCGAGGGATCTGAAAAAGCCGTAATGGGGACAATGAAAAACTATTCCTATCTTTACCTGTTCACGATCAGCATCGCAGTTATGCTGGTGATATTCGGCTTTATCATCTGGCACAGCGGGATTTATGCCGAAACCTTTCTCAATGATGCCACCAGTAAAAATTTCATCCTGGTCATCCTGGGGTTATCAATCTGTCTCTCTTTATATGCGTTCCATCGCGGGGTAATCAAAACCGGTAAGCGTATTGATTACCTTAAGTTTTTCATGGGAACGTTTGTTGTTTTAATGGCGGTTGCCGTTATTCCCTTAATGACGCTGGCCTACTATCTTCCCGGTAAAACCTCCGCCTACGCCGCCAGCTACAGCTATTCACCACGCGGCCATAAATCCTGTGCGGGGGCCAATGTTGACGATCCCGATCTGGGGCGGAATATCAAAATATGCTATCCCGAAGGAAACTATCAGTTCAATAAAGTCATATTCGTTTCCAAAAAAACCAATGCGCTGGGTAGCGTCATTCTCTTCGCGATGACCGCCCCCTGACCAACGTTATTGAACTGCGAGCCTGATATGCCACCGATTCACGCCATCGACAGGTTAAACGACCTGCTGTGCCTGATGGAATTAAGGAAAACCGCCCCTCATCTCGCCGATGAAAATTATGCGAGAACTATCGTGGAGTGGGCCGAGGAAGCCGTGATTGCCGGCAATCATTCCGAACCGCTGCTGATCCTCGCTTCGTTAGGCCTGGATGCCACGCCGAATAAGGATGAAATCCGCGACTACCTCGGTCGGTATATGATTGAAGCGGGTCTGGTCTATCCGGGGACGAAGCTCAGCACGCTGGTGTGGTTGAGAATTCAGCTTGAGCATCTGATTCGCTGTGAAACCGTGCAGGATGCAGAAGACCGCCTGCGTTTTTTCGTTGATTACTGGGTAGAAGCCAACCCGAAATGGGTGAGTAAAACCTGCCATCATCTCAACTGGCTTTACTTCTATCTGTTCGACGACGGCATTGGCTACCCTTCCACGGCATCAACAATGACCGATGCTGAAATTCTGGCGTATATCAGAACATCAGTCCGTCCCTATGCCCTGGTACTGTCAAAAGATCAGTGGCTCAGCTGGCTTGCCGACGAGCCGCTGCCGAATCGGTAATGGCAGCAAAACGGCAGCAGAGCACAGAACTATGCAACGTTATTAAACAGCATTCAACGACTCAGGCCGTTGAAATAAAAGTAATTTATTGTTTTTAAATGGATTAAGTTGGGACTCATAATCGCCTGGCCTGAATAAAGAGCAACAGGCAATACCGAAGTCACAAAGCAGGCTGGCTGATGCCCCGAGCGGGCCATCCACAGCGCTGAACGCAGAGAGGAAGCCAGGATTCATCCGCATGGACGCGGATGAAAGGTTCAGTCGGGCCACAGATGGCCCGTCTGAACCGGTCCGACAGGCTGACGAACGGAGTGAAAGTACCGCGAAGCGGCGCGAGGACCGGCCCAACCGGGGCATCAGCCAGCCAGCGCTGGCACACTATTCCAGAAAACATCTCCCCCGCATCACTATGAATGCTTACGTCAGCAACAATAAAGCCAGCTGTTAACTGAACTACATTTTCAAACCGAGGAAGGTAAACGGCTTCGCCTCTTTATAATGGTCGTTAGCCATGCCCGAATAAATGTTGGTCTGGTTTGGCCCCAGGTCGAGCTTCATCACCTTGCCGGTTTTTTCCGAGAAATCGATCTTTTTCAGGTCGGTCCAGAACACGTTCGGCGTCAGCGCAGACTCGAAGAAGTAAAGCCCGCGCTTCTGATCGGAGACGGTCCGCCAGCGCGTGGAGGAGATATTCGGCTGGCCGGGCGTTGAGATACCGTAAGGCACGGACACGTTGCGGATCACGCTAAAGGTACTGGCGATGGCTTCAACCGCGTTTTCAGATTTAGGGATCGCGTTGACGTAGAAACTGGCGCGGGCAAAGCGGTCCGGCGCGCTGTTGGTGCCCGGCAGCATCACCGTGCCGCCGATCTGCTTCCAGTACTCTTCCATTGCCAGCTGTTTCTCAAAAATCGGTGAGTTGGTCATCACCTGATAGCTGCGGCTGTGATGAATAACCTGTTTACCATCAATATATTCGATAATCGCACTGTCACCGGTGGCGTCAGACAGCGAGAGATGCAGCGTGGCCAGACGATCTTCCCCCGGCACTTTGTCGGTGACAATGCTGAACGGCTCTTTGCTAAGTACATCAACCGCTTCCTGAACGGTGG
Organism: Erwinia sp. S43; assembly: GCF_016624745.1. Classification (NCBI taxonomy): domain Bacteria; kingdom Pseudomonadati; phylum Pseudomonadota; class Gammaproteobacteria; order Enterobacterales; family Erwiniaceae; genus Erwinia; species Erwinia sp. S43. Next base: position 14,258 of record NZ_JACVTX010000020.1, read on the forward strand.
CGAAATTATCCAGCGCGTACTGCGCCCAAGCGGCGATCGTCAGGCCCGGTTTTTTGCTGTCGTATTTCGGGTAAGAAGACTCCACCAGCCACAGCACATTCGCCACCAGCCCGGCTTCGTTCATACCGTCGGTGGTAGAGATATCGTAGCCGGAGGCGATCACGCTGCCGTATTTCGAGGTCCACTTAACGGAATTTGGCCCGGCTTCACCGGTGCGCTGCATGCCGCGCGGGAAAATCCACAGGTTGGTGCCGACATCGACCTTCCAGTCCATCGAACGCGCGGTTATCACCTGGTCGTTTGCGCCCAGATAGACAAGCCGCGTGCATGCTTCCACCGTCGGCATCAGCATGCCCATCGTCAGAAGCGCGGCACTACACTTCGCAAAAAATGAGTTCTTTTTCAAAATCATCGTTCTGTTTCCCTGTGTTTTTTCTGTATGAAGTTCCCAAAAACGGTATGTTAATGTAACAGTAACTGGCATTATTTTACCCAATACCGTTAATAAATTTTATAAAAGGGAAGATGCTTTGAAACGACTTGCCGTCTTAGCCATACTGCCTCTCTACGGATTTCAGGCCGCCGGTGCGGCCCCCTCAGCCCCCACGACTCCCGACCAACCGCTCATCAACACATCAGAAAAACCGGACTGGGCCTTTCAGGTCACGCCGTTTATGTGGGCGGCAAGCATGAGCGGCAGTATCTCGCCGTTTCAGCGCGGTTCGACGGTGGACGTGGATAAACCTTTTTCAGAAGTTATGGACGATCTGAACTTTGGGGGATTTCTTGATATCTGGGCGCGCTACGATCGTTTCGTCTTCTCCGGAAATCTGATGTATGTCGATACCACCGACAGCCACGCCAGCGGCCCACTCTCCGCATTCCAGATCCCGGGATTCGGCGTGACTATCCCGCCCGGGTCTAACGTTGACGCAAAAGTGGATAGCCGACAGTTTATGGCCACTCTGCTGGGCGGCTATCGGGTAATGGAAACGCCTGATTTTACTCTCGATCTGCTCGGCGGCATGCGCGTATGGCACGTGTCTAACGATGTCACCGTGTCGGCCAGCCATTCGTTGATTGGCAGCCGAACCGCCTCGTACGGCGAGAGTTTCAGCTGGGTCGATCCGCTGGTCGGTGCACGCGTGTTCCTGCCGCTGACGAACGAATTTTCCTTCCAGACAGAGGCCGATGTGGGCGGGTTTGGTATGGGCTCCGACGTCACCTGGTCGGTGCTCGCCAGCATCAACTACACCTTTACGGATAATATCTCGGCATCGGTGGGCTATAAGGCGCTGAAAGTGGATTACGACCATAACGGCCACGTCTATGACACCCTGCTGCGCGGCCCGGCTATTGGGGTAACGTGGCGTTTCTAACGCTGATCTCTCCCTCTTCTTCATTAAGTTAAAAAAAATGCCCAGCCTGTTAAGGCCGGGCATTTCCGCAGTCGTGCAGTATTTTAAATACTTACGTCATCAGAAGTCGTATGACATCGACACTTTCAGCTGTCGCGGCGTGCCCTGGTAAATATAGGTGCCACCGCTTTCCACGCCGGACCAGTAGCGCTTATTGGTGACGTTATCCACGCCCACGCGCCAGACCAGATCGTTGTCCTGCACCTTCATACGGTAACGTGCACCGAGATCCAGCGTGGTGTACGCATCCAGCTTCTTGGTGTTCGCCGCGTTGGCATACTGCGAACCGGAGTGGGTCAGGCGCGCGGTGGCGGTCAGGCCGTCGATCGGCTTGATGTCATACTCCGCGCCCAGCACGGTGTAAAATTCAGCCACGCCCACCGCTTTTTTACCGTCGTTGGTACCATTCTGAGTTTTCGTCATCGTTGGGTCCAGCCAGGTCGCGCTGCCGTTCAGACGCAGACCGAATACCGGCTCGCCGAAGACGTTCAGCTCCACACCACGGTTGCGTTGTTCACCCTCCAGCGAGAAATACTTAGTTTCAGGGTTGGTCAGCCCTTTTGGCTTTTTGATTTCAAACAGCGCCAGCGAGCCGCCGACCCGGCCTGAATCAAACTTCACGCCCACTTCGTTCTGCTTCGCCAGCGAGATGCCGGAAACGGTACCCGGGTTCGCCGTAGCGGTTGATGGTGCCGTTTCGCCCGGAGACAGCGACTCGATGTGGTTCGCATAGAGGGAAACCTGCTCCCACAGTTTGAACACGATGCCGTAGGCAGGCGTCCAGCGATTTTTGGTGAAGCGCTCTTTGTCCTTCTCCGCCGCCGTGCCGTAGCTGTAGTTGCGCACCACCACCTTCTGATGGCGGGCACCCAAAGTCAGCAGCAGTTTGTCGTCAAACATTCCCAGCGTGTCCGACAGCAGGAATCCCTGGCTGCGCACGCGGCTGGTTGGGCGCGGAGAGTTGAGATCGCCACCGAAGGAGGTCATCTCCGGCGGTTTAATGGCGGAAGGCTCATAAATATTGGTCGCAACGGCTTCGGCCGCTTTTGCCATGCCGTAGGAAGTTTTCTCACGACGGTTCATTGCTGAATAGCCGAGGTTAACGCTGTGGTTCACCACCCCGGTGGCGAACTGGCCGCGAAGGCCAAACTGGCCGCTGAAAGCATCGACAAATTTATTGGTATCCATACGGCCAATCACCGCATTGCCGTTAGCATCGCTGATTTTTGGCGTACCGTAGGCACCGTATTCGTGGGAATGCTGCCCGCCGAGTGCGCCGTACAGCGTCCAGTTCTGGGCAACGTCATACTCCGCACGCGCCATGCCGAATTCGCTTTCCAGATTGCTGTATACCCAGTCCTGGCTGTAGTTACTGGTGGCTTTCGGCACTTCAGGAATGAAATCCACGCCGCTGACGTTCACGCCAAGCCGACCGCCGTGGAAGGCCTGTTTCTGATAGCCCATATCGAGGGAGGTGCGCAGCCGATCGCCGCGATAGTCCAGGCCGATGGAGGCCAGCGTGGTACGGCGCTTCTCATTATCCACCGCGGTTTCGCCTTCGCGATCCAGCAGGTTAACGCGCGCGCCCCACTGATTGTTGTCGCCAAAGCGGCGACCGGCATCAATGCTGGCACCCAGCTGGTTTTTGCCGGTGTAGTCAACGCCTACGCGGGTCAACGGCACATCATCCGCGTGTTTAGGTTCAAGGTTAATCATCCCGCCCACACCGCTGGCGGCACTGCCGTTCATCAGCGCATTGGCGCCTTTGAATACCTCCACACGTTCCACCATCTGGGTCGATACCACCTGGCGCGGCATCACGCCGGACAGGCCGCCGAAGGTCATATCATCGCCGTTAAGGTCAAAGCCGCGAATACGGTAGGTTTCAGCAAAGTTGCCGTAGCCCTGCACGTTCTGGATCGAGGCATCGTTAGCCACCACATCTTTGATAGTTTTGGCCTGCTGATCCTGAATCAGCTTGGAGGTGTAGCTGACGATGTTAAACGGCACATTACGCGCGTCCTGCTCGCCCAGCATGCCCATACGCCCACCGTTCGCCACCTGCCCGTCAAGATAGGCAGGAACCAGCTTATCGCCGCCCGGAGTGAACTGAGAATCAGCAGTCGCGGTGACCGTCAGAGTCTGCTCGTTGCTGGCTGGGGAGGTTGCGGTTTGACTGGTTTCGGTTGCTGCCATGGCTGGCAACGTTGCAGCGCCGACGGCCAGCGCCAGCAGTTTCAGGCGGAATCGGCCAGAGGGGGAATATGAAGCGGACATCTCTTATCCTGTCTGTATATGGAATGATAATACTTATTATTGAGCTTCCGATTATCCGACTCATTCTTTCCAGATCAAGCTAAAAATTCGCGCTGCGAAACAGGATTGCCCTCCCCGGTTAAGGAGAGGGATTGCAGCAGGAAGGAATTATCGCTGGCGCAACAACCAGATAAAGCAGGGGGCACCGATAAAGGTTGCCAGCAAACCGGCGGGGATTTGATAGGGAAAAATCACCACCCTGCCCAGCAGATCCGCCAGCAGCATCATACCGCTGCCGATGGTAGCCGCCGCGGCCAGCTGCGGTAGCGGCCGGTGCCAGCCCAGCAGGCGCGCCAGATGCGGTGCCATTAAACCAACAAAACTCAGCGGGCCAATCATCAGCGTGGCGGCGGCGATCAGTCCGGCCGACAGCAGCAGGATCAACAATCGTGACTTGAGCATCGGCACGCCCACGCTGGATGCCGTGACGCCGCCCAGCGGCAGCACCGTCAGCCAGCGGCGCAGCAGCGGGATAAGCGCCAGCAGCAGCACGGCCAGCAGCGATACGCCCAGCGCCTGCTCACCGGTTACCCGGTAGGTCGACCCCGCCAGCCAGCTCAATACCACGCCGCTACGCGGATCGCCGCTGGCGAGGAACAGGGTCAGCAGCGTGCCGTAAACGGTACTCAGCGCAATCCCCACCAACAGCAGCCGGGTGGCGGAAAACCCTTCCCGGCGGGACAGCATCACCATGACTCCCAGCGTCAGCATCGCCCCCGCCGTTCCGGCAGGAAGTAACCAGCTATCCACATCACCGGAGACGAGGAACATCAGCAGCACAATGGCGCAGGCCGCGCCGGAGCTGACACCCAGCACTTCCGGGCTGGCCATCGGATTGCCGGTCATCCGCTGTATCAACATGCCGGACGCCGCCAGCATCGCCCCCGCTGCCGCGGCAGCCAGTACGCGCGGCCAGCGCCACTGGAGCAATGAGAGGTCGGAAATGAGCCACTGCCCACCGTCACCGCTGAGCAGCGCGGCGGCGATCAGCAGCAGCAGTCCGCCCGCCACCAGCAGCGGGAGATAACGCGAGGCACCGCGAGCACGTTCGGTGGCCGGGGCTGCGGCGTTCGCCACCTTGGTATGACGCAGGCGCGGCAGCATCCACAGCATCAGCGGCGCACCGATCAGCGCGGTCACCGCGCCCGTGGGCAGTTCGCGCCAGTAGCGAGCCAGCAGCATCACCGCCTGATCGCTAATCAACAGCAGGCCCGCCCCCAGCGCTGCGGAGCATAACAGCCGGGGGCCGAGTCGCCGCACGCCCAGCAGCCGGGTCAGCACCGGCGCGAACAAGCCGATAAAGCCAATCACCCCCACGCTGGCAACGGTCAGCGCGCTCAGCGCCACGGCCAGCAGCAGCCCGCTGATGCGCACCAGCGCCAGCCGCATGCCCAGGTTGCGCACCACGCTGTCGTCCAGCCCCAGCAGCGTCAGCGGGCGGATCATCAGTACAATCAACACCATGGCCGCCAGCATACGAGGCCAGAGAAACTGCACCGCGCTCCAGTCATACTGGTTCAGCATGCCGCTGCTCCAGATAAACAGGTTTTGCAGCCGTTCGTGGTTAAAAAGCGCCAGCAGACTTTTTATCGCCCCGCTGTAAAGACCGAACACCAGACCGGCAAGGATCAGCGTGACCGGCGAGAGCTGCCGCCCCCAGGCAATAGCCAGCACCACCGCCCCGGCGGTCAAGCCCCCGGCCAGCGCCGCCAGCTGCTGGCCCGTCTCTCCCCATGCGGGCGCAAACAGGATCGCCAGCGTCAGACCGAGCTGGGCACCGGCGGCCACGCCAAGCGTTGACGGTTCGGCCAGCGGGTTACGCAGGATTTGCTGAAACAGGATACCCGCTACCCCCAGCCCGCCGCCGACCAACAGTGCCAGTGCCGTGCGGGGCAGCAGGCTGAAGTGAAACAGCATCTGGCTGACGTCGCTTTCATCGGGTGCAGTAATCGCCTGCCACCACAGCTGAAAATCCAGCTGATGCATAAAATTTCCTGCCATCAGCGCCAGCGCAATTACCGGTAAAACCAGCCATAACCCGCGGCTCATACCCTGGCCTCCAGCGTCTGTTCCAGCAGCTGACAGAAACGCAGCGCGGAATAGTTAGCGCCGAAGAACCACACCGCCGGCAGCAGATGCAGTTTCTCTTCACGCACAAACGGAATGCTGCGCCACAGCCGGGCATGGGCGATCTCGCGCATCGGATCGTCATCGCCGTGCAGGAAGCAGAGCGCCCGCACACCCTCCATCTTCGCCAGGCGTTCAATCCCGACGATAGTGCTGCCCCACTGGTTGGTTTCCCCCTGCCAGGCGCTGTTCAGCCCCAGACGGCTCAGAATATCGCCGAACAGGCTGCCCTTGCCGAATACCATCACCCGGCGGCTGTCGAGGAAGCTGAACATCAGCAGCTTTTCCTGCCGATAGCCCTGTAGCCGCTCTGCGCTGGTATTCAGCCGCCGATCCATGGCGGCCAGATAGCGTTCGGCCTCGGCGTCTCTGCCCAGCAGGCTGCCCAGCGTACGAATATCGGCAACGGTGCTGGCCAGCGGCCCGCGCTCTGCGGTACTGAACTGGCTGGTCCACTGCGGTGAAAGCGTACTGATGCGTTTGGCGTTGGGGCCAAAGCCGCGTGATAGCAGCATCAGCGACGGCTTGAGGCGCTGCAGCAGCTCAAGATTAGGCTCGTTGCGCAGCCCGACGTCAATGACATCCGGGGCGAGTTCAGGCTCCACCACCCAGCGGCGATAGTTAGGCAGATCGGCAACCGCCAGCGGCATAATCCCCAGCGCCAGCAGCAGCTCCACCGGCCGCCATTCCAGGGCAATAACCCGGTGGGGATCGGCAGGCGCAGCCAGGAGTCCCGGCGTGGCAAAAAACGGCGAACACGCCAGCAGCATCAGCAGGCGACGGCGGGTATGCTGTTCAGGGTTTAGAGTCATGGCGTTCAACAATCAATGTAGTCAGAACGCCATATTATGCCTTAGCGAGGGTTCACTACCAAAATATGCTCAGGCATCAACTGCTTCAGGCACGCGATCCATTCCTTTTTTTCATCATCGCCACGCCTGCTCACGATTTATCAATCGTCGTCACCGACTCCTCGCGGCACTGTAATAAATCCAGAGTCTGCTGGTAATGATAGATATCAAACAGCGACTCTCCGTTGCGCAGCCGCTGCATAATGACGCTCTCCTTTTCACGCCGTTCAACTGATGCAGACAGCACCGCTTCCGCCTCACTGAACGGGACGCAAACCACACCGTCATCATCACCGATAATAATATCGCCCGGATGAACAATGACACCGCCCACCGTGACGGGTTGATTGATATAGCCCAGAGTGGCTTTTGCCGTTCCCTCAACGCAAACTCCGGAGGAAAACACCGGTAAGTTGAGTTTTTTAATCGCGGCACTGTCACGAACCGTGCAGGAGAAGACCAGACCTGCGATTTTCTTTACCGCGCACTCTACGGCCAGCACTTCGCCGAATGGACCTGAATGAACCAGATCCCCCATATCCAGCACAATCACATCATTTTCGCTGGCCATATTAATGGCTTTAATCAACATGAGGTTATCTGCCGGATGGCTTTTCACCGTCAGAGCCCGACCATAAAACTTCATCCCCTCTTTGAGTGGCCGAATTTTACCGTTCATTGCTCCCCGACGTCCCAGGGCTTCATGAATCGTTGCCACGTCTTCATCTTTAAATTTCGCCAGCACGTCCTGGGCAACAACAGGTCGCGTATGAATAATATTGAGCATGGGTATCTCCATAATTTTTATTCCTTTCCCCGTTGCCATTACGGGGAAAGGAAAGGCAAGCGTCATCAGCAGGAAGAGTTATTGAATATCTTCAAAACCGAGAATGTAGGTCACCAGTGATGAAACAACGATTGCAGTACAAATACCGGCGACAATAGCAAAGAGTGTCTGTTGGAAAATAGGAATTGAAAGCAGATTAGAAAACCCCATCACAAAGGCTTTCGCACCTAAAAGTCCCGCCACTAATCCTCCGGCAGCCCCCCCCGCCATCACACCATACATAGGGCGTTTTAATCTCAGGTTAATACCATATATCGCAGGCTCAGTGACGCCAGCAAGAATACATCCGATGCCAGAGCTTAAGGCCTCTGCACGTAATTTTTTATTCTTCGTTCTCAGTGCCACACCGAAGCAGGCACCACCTTCCGCCATATTATGAACAATTAACGCTGGTTTAAACAAACTATCACTTCCGGTGGAGGCCAGGCTCTGGATAATAATCGGACTAAATAAATGGTGGATGCCTGCCATGATAATAAATGGCATCATACCGGCTAACAGCGCGACAGATAATGCGCCAAAGGTATTTTGCAGGAACATCAGAAAATTAATAATATATTTCCCAATGTAGGCACCGAGCGGACCAAGAATTAAGAATCCTAACCCACCTGCGATGATAATCGTAAAGGTACCAACAAACACCGCCTTGAATATGCCCGGTATCACTTTATTCAGATAATATTCAAGTCTTGCGGCAACCAGTGCGATAAGCAATGCAGGTAAAAATGAGCTGGCATAGGTATCCAACAGCACTGGCAGGCCCATAAAGGATACGTCCCCACCCGCAGCGGCTATTTTGATAAAGCCGGGGTGGATCAACGCCGACGAGGCGATCATCGAATAGATAGGTGTGCTCCCCAGCTTCATGGCGGCACCGTACGCAATGAACACCGGCATAAAATAAAACGCACTGTGTGATACAAAATACAACAGCGAATAGGTTGACGAATTTTTAAATTCAGGAGAAATGAGCGTAATGATTAACAGCACAACCAGCGTCATCCCGCCGGCAATAAATCCCGGAACGGCAGGTGTTACGGAACTGGCAACGAAGCCGATAACCGTATTCAGTATACCCAACGCCGTGACTTTCTTTTTCTGCCTGGGTGCCAACGGAACGGTTTCCGCCGGTTGAGTATCAGCGTGGCCGTTGAACATCTTTTCAACCTCCACGTAGACCGGAATAAGATCCTTACCTAAAATAATTTGCAACTGCCCGGTCGCATTCACAACGCCTAAAACGCCGGGGATCTTTTTTATTTCATCCTGATTAACCAGTTCATTATTATCAATAACAAATCTTAGCCGTGTCATACAGTGCGTTACGGAGATAATATTCCCCGATCCGCCAGATGAATGAATAATGTCTGAAGCTGTTTTTGTAGGGTTCATCGGTGACTATCCTTAAAGCTCTGTACCGTTAGTTTTAATTATGCGTTGATACCATTCGAAAGAGTCTTTTTTGATTCTCTTCAGCGTGCCATTCCCTGAGTTATCTTTATCAACATAGATAAAGCCATACCTTTTTTTCATCTCGCCGGTGCCCGCGCTGACAATATCGATCGGCCCCCACCACGTATATCCCATCACGTTAACGCCATCCTGAATCGCCTGCTTCAGTGCGGTCAGATGTGAGCGCAGGTAATCCACACGATAGGGATCGTGAATTTTCCCGTCTTCAAGCACATCTACGGCACCCAGGCCGTTTTCCACCGGGAATAGCGGAACCTGATAGCGATCCCAGAGCTCATTCAGGGTGTAACGGAAGCCCATCGGATCGATTTGCCAGCCCCAGTCAGTGGACGCCAGATAGGGGTTCGGGGTGCCAATATCACCGCCGGTGTCGCCGAAAAAGGCCTGGCCGGCTTCGTGTGTCGTGGTCTTGTAGTAACTGAACGCCAGGAAATCATTGGTGTTATTTTTTATCAGCGCTAAATCTTCGTCATGCATGGCAATAGAGCAGCTATTCTCGTGCCACAGACGGTAAACATAGGTTGGATAATACCCGCGCAGCATAACGTCAGAGAAGTACAACGAGCGGCGACGCAAATCCTGCGTTTCAAATACGGCGACAGGATCACAGTTGTTCGGGTAAACGTTACTGGATGCAAGCATGCAGCCGATTTTCGCATCAGGAATAATTTCACGGCAAAGTCTGACCGCTTTGGCGTTTGCCACAAACATATGGTGATTGGCCTGATAGACAATCTCCATTTTATTCTTTTGCTCTTCTTCCGTTAAAAGGATCCCGGCAACATAGTCGGGGTTCCTTCTCATGTTGTTAATTTCGTTAAACGTAATCCAGTATTTTACTTTGTCTTTATAGCGGTTAAACACCACCGCGCAGTAGTTTTCGTAAAAATCGATCAGCTGTCTGTTTCTCCAGCTGCCGTATTTTTCAACCAGCCCCATTGGGGTTTCATAATGCGAAAGAGTAATCAGAGGCTGAATGCCATTCCTGAGCAGTTCATCGAACAGGTCATCATAAAATTTCAGCCCGGCCTCATTGGGCAGGCTTTCATCGCCCTGCGGGAAGATGCGCGTCCAGTTAATTGAGGTTCTGAAAATCTTGAGCCCCAGCTCACGGAATAACTGAATATCTTCTTTATAGCGATGGTAAAAATCTATACCGTCTTCAAGGGCATAATAGCGCCCCGCTTCAGGATGGCCGACATAATGATGATGAATACCATTTGGAAAACAGCTGGCTAAATCCAGCCCCTTTCCATCAGCTGACCAGGCACCTTCACACTGGTTTGCCGCAACTGCGCCTCCCCAAAGAAACTCCGGAGGAAACGACCCCGTATACCCTGACTTAATGTTGTCAATACTCATAAAATATTTACGTCCAGTTTATGACTCGGTTAAAAATTGGAATATGTGGAACAGAGATCACATTTAAAATGCATACGTCAGGCCCAGAGCAAGAACATCATCGGTATTTATTCCTGCTTTTTGGGTGAAGTCATTCGCATTAATAAGATTGATTTTGTAATCAACAATAGCAGAAACGTTTTTGGTCAGATAATAAAAAGCACCAATACTGATGTACTCAACCAGGTCTGGATTTCCATAACCTTTAATGTCGTGACCGCGAGATCTCAGATAAGCAATCGACGGACGAATACCGTTTTCAAACTGGTATTGCACAACGCTTTCAAAATTCTCCGCTTCGTTGGCGATGTAGGGGCCAAAAGTGGTCATATTTTTGCTGTTGGCATAGACCGCCGCCGCATAGAGATGGCCGTTGTCATATTTAATGCCGCTGGCCCATGCTTCTGCATGCTCCCCGGTCGCATTCAGCGCTTCAGTCGTATTTTTCTGCCCGAGAGTGCGGTCTGAGGCAGCATAGGTCAAACCGGCAGAGAGATCGGAAACTTTGTAGGTGACGGCCGCCCCAACACCGTTACCGTTCTGCTTTCTCAGATCGTTCCTGCCCTGTTCATTCTTTCCCTGATACTGAATCGCCAGGTTCAAGCCACTGACAAGATTAAAAAAGTCAGTTGTTCGCCACGTTAAAACACCGGTCGTGCGCTTGGCCATATAAACATCATTCTGCGACCAGGTGTCAGAACCAAACTCCGGCAGCATATCTGTCCATGAACCGATATCATACAGAACCCCCAGGTTACGCCCGTAATCAATTGAGCCAAACGTGGTGTCTTTCAAACCCGCATAGCCATAGCGTGTTTTATCCCCCTGGTTGGTCGATTCAGGGTTATTTCCTTTCAGTTCCATTTCCCAGCGGGCAAAACCGATAAGGCGTTCAGACAGTGATGTTTCCCCACGAAGACCAATACGGAAATAGGTTTTATCACCGTCCAGTGAGGACAGATCGCTAAAATAGTGGCGGGGAGATATCTTCCCGTAAATATCTAATTTATTACTCTCTTTACTGTAGACAACGGCGGAATGACTTTCATGTGATAAAAGGATAAACGGTATGATGACATAGAATTTATTCATTATTGTAGGGTTCCACAGGAGATATATTTATAAATTTATAATAATGAGGATTGAATTAGCCTGAACCATTCAACATGACCGAATATAACAAACACCATATATTGAAAAAAATGATATTTATTGATATGGTATATCTACGTTATTGATATTTGGATAACCCCAATGAAGCTTGAACTGGTCGAGACATTTCTTACGGTCGCGGAATGTCGCAGCGTATCGCTGGCGGCACAAAAGCTTTACCTCGGTCAGAGCACAATCAGCCATCGGCTCAAGCTGCTGGAGGATGAGCTTGATGGCAGACTGTTCAACAGGCAAAGAGGCATCAAAAATCTCTATCTGACACCGTTTGGTGAATCATTTCTTCCCGTTGCTCACCGCTGGCTTTCGCTATGGCGCGAAACGCAACTGCTTAAAAACAGTCGGAATTACACGATACTGACGATTGGCAGCGTGGATATTATTAACAGCTATACCTTTGTGCCACTCTACCAGCAGCACCGGGATCTGAAACCCGGCATCCGTCTGGATATCCGCACCCATCACTCCAGTGAGCTGTACGGCCTGCTGGAAAACAAGACCATCGATATCGGCTTCGCCTACGGTATCAAACGCTTCCCGGACGTCACGGCCAGGCCGATATACAGTGAAGAGATGTTTTTAGTCTGCCACGTGGACAGCCCCTACACGGATGATATCTCGCTCGACCAATTATCACCGGAAAAAGAGATTTTCATTCGCTGGGGAAGTGATTTTGAAATCTGGCATGATCGCTATTGGGCCAACCAACGGCCGCTGATGCGGGTAAATACCGGCTCCATGCTGAAGCATTATCTGAACAAACCCGGCTACTGGAGCATTGCGCCCATGACCTGTATTAAGCTGCTGCAGGAAACTCAAAATCTGAAGTGGTTCAGATTAAAGACGCCTCCGCCGCTGTTCGTTTGCTATCAGCTGACCCACCGTTATCCAAAACCCGACTCCGTTGAGGTTATCAATGCCTTTGCAGATGAAGTCAGCGAGTTTGTTCAGCAACAGCTGTCTGAAATAGTCACGCCGGGAAAGAAGCCGTGAACGGATTACCTCAATATTTTTTCATTCGGTTTGATGAAAACGTCCGTTTCGCACGTTTCTTCAATAACTGAGGCCGTTCGCGGCAATCCTTGGCAGCTATCGCCGGGGACAAGCCCTGTTTACCGTTATGAAACAGGGGTAAAGTAAGGGTTTGCCACCAGGAAGGCTCTGTTATGCTTAACCTGCTGTTATTGCAGCCATTAAACTCTGCCAAAGGGAGTTACCGGATGTCCACCCAATCTAACGCGGACCGGCGCTGATAGATGCCAGTGACCGGGGACAACACAGAGCACACGACGGAAATCAATACGCAGGCCGTAACCTGGCTGGTGCGATTGACCTCGGGTGATATCACCAGCGATGAGCTGGCGGCTTTTGAGCGCTGGCGCAGCGCCGACAGCCGCCATGAAGCTGCGTTGGCCGATGCGCGTGGTCTGTGGGTCAGCATGGGGATGTCGCTGGAAAACTACTATCAGCCGGATGCCCTGAGCGGTATCTCTCCACACGAGCAGGCGCGCCGCCGCTTGTGGCGCTGGCAGATTATGCTGCCCACCGCAGGCCTGCTGCTGTTCTCGGTGGTAATGACGCAAAACTGGCTGTCGCGCTGGCAGTACGACCACTATACCTCCAGCGGGGAGCAGCGCATGCTGGCGCTGGATGACGGCAGCCGCATGTGGCTGGATGCCGACAGCGCGGCGGATGTACGGGTGAATTCCGGGCAGCGCTTCGTGCGGCTGGCGCGCGGTGAAGCCTTCTTCGACGTGGTGCATAACCCGGTACAGCCGTTTATCGTTGATGCAGGCGTTGGCGAAGTGAAAGTGCTGGGCACCGCCTTTGGTGTACAGCGCGACGGCGACGGCATGGTGGTCACCGTGGAGCGCGGCAGGGTCGAACTGAGCCGCAGGGATCATCCCGATATGCAGCTGAACGCGAACCAGCAAGCGGAGCTGCATGGCGGGCAGAACAGCGCGAAAATCACCACGGTCAATGCCGGCCAGGTGCTCTCCTGGCATCAGGGGCAGCTGGTATTTGAGGAGCAGCCGCTGGGGACCATTCTCGCCACGCTGAAGCGCTACGATAAGCGGGTGATCGTGTTTAACAGCGAGCGTCTGGCGGCCGTTAAGCTCAACGCCATTATCGACATCAACCATCTCGACGACTGGTACGACGGCCTGCAGCAGTCGCTGCCAGTGAACATCAGCCGGGTCGGTCCGGTGGTCTGGCTGCGCGAGCGTAAATAAGCGCCAGGAGCGTTGCCCTGGCGCGCTGACCTCAGTCGCTATCCGCCAGTTCGTTCAGCTGCTCCATGGTCAACAGCTCCCAGCTTCCTCCCTCATGCAGCCGTAGCGCCTGGCGGTGAAAGCGCATCACGCTTGGCCGGTGCCCGACGCTGATCCACGCCGTTCCCACGTCCTCCAGCAGCTGATACAGCGCCGCCTCGGTCTGTAAATCGACGGCGCTGGTCGCCTCGTCCAGGAACAGATAGCGCGGCTTAATCAGCAACATGCGGGCGAAGGCAATGCGCTGCTGCTCGCCCAGCGACAGCACGCGCGACCAGTCGGCCACCCGATCCAGCGGCCCGTGGCGCGCCAGCAGATCGCCAAGGCACACCTTATCCAGCAACGCCGCCAGCTCGTCGTCACTGACCGGCGACTGCGCTGCGGGATAACAGATCTGGCTGCGCAGATCGCCTTCAAAGGTATAAGGGCGCTGTGGCAGGAACAGGCAGCCGCCCTCCTCCAGCGGCAGCGTGACGCTGCCCTGCCCGGTCTGCCACAGTCCGCCGATGGCGCGCAGCAGCGAGCTTTTCCCCACTCCGGTGCGGCCAACGATAATCAGCCGGCTGTCTTCCGGCAGCTCAAGATTAAGGTTTTGCACCAGCGACTGCTCGCCGCCGGGCGTTTTCAGGCTGACGTTGTTCAACTGGATGGTTTTACCAGGCTTCATCACCAGATGATTTTTTTCGTCGATCTGATTTTCCTGCAGCTTAAGGAAGGTTTCGTGGATCTCCGCCAGCCGCACCACGTTCGGCACGGTCTGGCTGAGCATTGGGATATAGGTGGTCAGCACCGACAGACTATTCAACAACAGGGTAGCCGAAGCGGTGGCCTGTGCGATGCTGCCGTAGCTGATATCGCCACGGAAATAGACCGGCACAAGGATAATCAGCGGCAGATAGTTCCACACCTGACCAACGCCTTCGTTCATCAGCTGCATATAAATACCGTAGACGTTTGCCCGCATCTGTTTGCGGGTGGCGTTCAGCAGCCGGGTGCCAATATGCCCCACTTCAACCGCTTCGCCGCGATAGAACGCAATGTTCTCGGCATTGTTGCGCACGTGGGTCAGCCCGTAGCGCAAATCCGCTTCGGCCACGGTGATATCGAAGTTCTGTTTGATGGTGGGCCGGTTGATGTAATACATCGCCACCGCCTGGAACAGCGCAAAGCCGATCACCGCGAAAAACATCGGGGTGGAGATGCTCATCATAATGGTGGTTTGCACGCCCATGTCCATCAGCGAGCCGAGGAACTGGCGAGGGAACGCGCCCACCGTGCCGCAGAACGGCTCCACCTCCTGCTGAATGCGCTGATCGGGGTTGTCGATCTTCTCATCCTGCAAAATGTGGTAATAGGCGTGGCGGTAAAGGTAGTTATCCATAATGTATTCGGTCAGCCAGCGCCACCAGTGCATCGCCAGCATCGAATCGATCAGCTGCTGCACCAGATCCGCGCCGAAGCGCAGCACGCCGAGCACCGTCAGCCAGGTAAACAGCTCCCAGTAGAGATCGGTGCGTTTATCCACCAGCGCGTTGGTGACATCGGCGGTCAGCTGGGTGAATTTCGCCCCCGCCAGGCTGAATCCGCCCATCATCAGGCAGAGAATGCCCACCGTCAGCCAGGATTTCCACGCTCCTTTGCGGGTCCAGTAGGGTGCGGCCAGCTGCCACACGCGGCGAAAGAACAGGCGATTTAACCGGTGCCGGTTTTGATCGTTTTTCAGTTCCGATAACATTACAGCCATCAGTTTTTACCCTGCGAAAAGTAAGAAGATCAGACCGCCCGGGCCTGAAAGTGATAAGAATCGACATCTGCGCCCTGCGGAGCCTCTTCGCGATGCTGCGTCAGCCGCCACTCGCCGTGAGCCAGCAGGTGCAGCTTCTGCGGATGGAACTGCATCAGCGTTTCACGATGCCCGACGCTGATGCAGGTGATATTCGCTTCGCCGAGCGCGCGATAGGCCTGGCGTTCGGTTTCCACATCCATCGCGCTGGTGGCCTCATCCAGAAACACATAGCGCGGCTGGCGCAGCAAAATGCGGGCAAACGCCACCAGCTGTTGCTCGCCCAACGAAAGCACCTTGCGCCAGTCTTTAATGCAGTCCAGCCCACCCTGCTTTGCCAGGAAATCCGGCCTGCCGAGGCGAACAAACGCCTGCTGTATCCGCACATCCTCCGCGCTTTCCGCCGGTTCCGGGTACAGCAGTTGGGAACGTAAATCGGTGAGGATCATGTAGGGCTTCTGCGGAATAAACATCAGCTGCTGATACGGCGGCAGCTGTATCTCGCCTTCGCCGCGCCGCCACAGCCCGGCAATCGCCCGCAGCAGCGAGCTTTTACCCACCCCGGTCTGGCCGGCGATCAGCGTATGCTGGCCTTCTGCCACCCGCAGGGAAAGGTTGCGCACCAGCTGCTGCTCGCCGCCGGGCGTAGCGACATCCACGTTTTCCAGTACCACGATCTCCCCTTCGCGATGGCGGATGCGTGCTGCCTCCTGCGCCCGCCGGGGATCGTTCAGCTGGTTAAATTTTTCCTGGATCTCGGATAGCCGCACCACGCTCGGCATGGTGCTGGTCATGGTGGGAATAAAGTTAGAGATCACCGACAGGCCGGAGAGCACCATCGCCGCCGCCGCCCCAACCTGATCGATCGAGCCGTAGGCCACCTTGCCGCTGAAGTAGAGCGGTACGACAAAAAAGATCGGCAGCAGACTGAAAATCAGCCCCATCACCTGATTCACCACGCTCATGCGGATGCCGTAAAAAATCATCGTCATTTTGACCTTTGCCACATCTCGCAGCCGCTGGTGCAGCCCCTTCCTTTCGCTGTTTTCACCGCGATAGAAGGCGATGGTTTCCGCGTTATCACGCAGGTGCATCAGCCCGGTACGCATACGCGCCTGGGCCACGGTCAAATCCCAGCTCTGCCGGATCGTCGGGTTATAGAGCCACATAGAGACCAGCGTGTTCACTCCGGCATAGATCACCACCGCCCAGAACATGCCCGGCGAAACCTGCACAATAATGCTGGCCTGCACCGCAATGGTCATCAGCGAGCTGAGAATAAACTGCGGGACACCGATTACCGTCTGGCACACCGACGGCACTTCCTCCTGTAACCGCTGGTCCGGGTTATCGATAAAGCCGTCTTTCTCAATTTCGTAGTAGGTGCGGTTGTGCATATAGGCATTGAGCAGGTGGTGGGTCATCCATTTGCGCCAGTCCAGCAGCAGCCAGGCACTGAACCAGCTGGTGACCTGCAGCGCCAGGGTCTGCATCAGGCCCACGAAGGTCATCCAGATCATAATGCGCCAGTAGATGCTCTGTTTGGCCACCAGCGCATTGGTGGAGTCCGCCACCAGATTGGAGATATAGCCGCCGACCAGGCTGAAGGCGGCGGCGGAGGAAAGCAGCATCGCCATAATCGCCCACGCCTTCCAGGCTTCGCGGCGGCACCAGTAGGGGGCGCTCAGCGTCCAGAGCCGACGAAAAAACAGCGCGTTCAGTTTATAGCTGCGGGTGGCAGCAGGTTGTTCATCAACTGACATGGCAAATATCCACAGGGTTTCCAGATATCCAGAGAACGATCAAGCCGCGATTAATCCACAAACGTAAGGGAAAATTGTGGAAAAACGCGGCCTGACTCGTTCTGTCTGCACCGAACTTTCCCGATATATCCCCTGTTTCTGGAGCCTGCATGAACGACGTCACCACCGCCCCAAATCTCGCGGCCGCGCTGCCCGAGATCCCTTTCCAGCGCGTTATCCTTGATAACGGCCTGACCCTGCTGGTGCATGAAAGCGCAGATTCACCGACGGTGGCGGTCCACGTGGCCTACGGCGTTGGCGCGAAGGATGAGCCCGCCGGTCGCTTTGGCCTGGCGCATCTGATGGAGCACCTGATGTTTTCCGGCAGTGCCACCCTGCCGGGCAGCTATATCAGCCACCTGGAGCGTGCCGGAGCCGAAGGGCTGAACGGCGTGACCAGCGCCGATATCACCCAGTTTTTCCAGTCGGTACCGCCGGGATCGCTGGACTACACGCTGTTTGCCGAAGCGGACCGGATGGGCTGGCTGGCTGGCGGGCTGTCGCCGCAGGCGCTGGAGGTGCAGCGCGATGTGGTGACCCGCGAAATGGAAGAGAACGAACTTCAACCGCTGGGCGCGGTGCAGGGAGCGATCCTGCGCCATCTGTTCCCGGCAGAGCATCCGTATGCCCATAAAGTGGCCGGTGAGCGTGCCGATTTACAGCAGGTCAGCTTTGCCGATGTGCAGGCGTGGAGCCAGCGTTTTTACCGGCCTGACAATGCGGTGATTACCCTCGCGGGGGCGGTCACCACTGACGCCGCGCGGGAAAAAGTGCAGCGCTGGTTTGGCGATATCGCACCGGGCGCAGCGCGGGAAACCGTGCAGCGCTGGCTGCCTGCGCTGGCGCAGGAAAAGCGCCTGCGGCTGGAGGACCACATCGACAACCGGCTGCTGCGCATCTGCTGGACGATGCCACCGTTCGGGGAAGAGGATGCCACCGCGCTGGAGCTGTTTGCCGGGGTGCTGGCCGATACCGCCTGGTCGCCGCTGGTGGTGCGGCTGATGGTGGATAATCAGCTTGCCACCGAGATTTCGGCCTTTGTGGAATCCGGCATGCTGGCAAGCTATTTCAATCTGCGCATCGAACTGCAGCCGGGCGTCAGCGCGGACGAGGTGGAGCGCCACGCCCTCGCGGCGCTGGATGAGATGCGCACCACCCCGCTGAACCCTGACCTGCTCCAGCACAGCCAGCAGCTGCTGCTGGAAAATTCGCGATCGGAGTGGGCCGATCCCCTGAGGCTGGCCGCCGCGCTGGGCCGCCACGAACACTCGCCGCAGCGCGCCGAAGGCCTGCGCCAGCGCGTGGTTCAGGCACTGACAATGCCTGCCGAAACCGTGGTGGCGGCGGCGCAGCACTGGCTGCATCAGGGGAGGCTGGTGGTCACCGTCGATCCGATTACTACCGTGGCCGCCCGCCGCGATCCCGCCCTGACCCCACCGCCAATTACCGTCGCGCCGCTGCCCCCAGCGCCGGTTGCCGAACGGCGGATCTTGTCAAACGGCCTGAAGATCGTTGTGGTTCCGGCAATGCAGCCGGGATTGCTCAGCGCCAGCCTGATCGTCAACGCCGGATCGCAGTTCGATCCCCCGAAGCACGACGGCCTTGCGCAGCTGGTTGCCGGGCTGGTCGCCGGTGGCGAAAACGACGGTATTACCCTGGAACAGTGGCTGTGGTCGCAGGACGCGGGCATCGCGCTGGACGTTGGCGCAACCAGCATCGCGCTGAGAATGCAGATGCCGGAACCGAACGCCGCACAGGTTTTCCATCACCTGAGCGCGGTGCTGCGCAGTGACCCGACCTTGGCGGACAGCATGGAGGCGCACCGCGAGCATTACCGCCAGGTACTCAACGATCTCGACAACACGTCATGGGCCTTACCGGCGATTAGCTTCCCGCCGCAGCACCCGCTGAAGCGCCCGGCGTTTATCCAGGGAACCCCTGACAGCCTGGCACAGCTGACGCCCGAGGCGGCGAGTGCGTTTTATCAGCGGCACTATCAGCCGCACAATGCCAGCCTGCTGTTGCGCAGTTCGCTGCCCGTTGAACAGCTCATCGCGCTGCTGGAAAACAGCCTGGCGCAGTGGCAGTCCGGTGCAGTACCTGCCCCGGAGAAACCGGCGATTCCCCCAGCCGATACCACAGGTGCACTGCTACTGATCGATAACCCTGCAGCGGCGGTGAGCACGCTAAAGGCGTGGTTTGTGCTGCCGGGCAGCGGATCGCCCCATGATGCCGCCGTGCAGCTGATCCATCCGCTGCTGGCCGCCAGCTTTGCCTCGCGCATTAACTTCGCCCTGCGCGAGGTGGACCGCCTGACCTACAACGTCACGCCGCTAATGCAGTCGCTGCCGGGCAGCCGCCTGCTGGGCTTTGAACTGAGCGTGGCCGCCGAGAACACGCTGGCGGCGGTGCGCGCCATTCGCCGCGAATGCGATGCCCTGCTGGGCGACCGCCCTCTGACCGCACAGGAACTGGCCGGGCTGATCCAGATCGAGCAGCTGCGGCTGAGCCGCCCGGTGGGCAATGACTTCGAGGCGCTGTGTCAGCAGGAGTCGCTGCTGCGCGAGGGGCTGCCGGAGGATTACCGCCAGCGACTACTGGACGACATCACCGGCTTAAGCGTGGATCGCATCGATCCCCTGCTGCGCCAGGCGATCGCACCAGGGTATGGAAAATGGCTGATTACAGGGGCCGTCAGCGCGATTGCCGACGAACTGTCAGCCATCCTGTCGCTGCCCGCCGGGCATTTCCCGCCTCAGCCGGAGGAGCTGTATAAATAAATTTTTTCACCGCCGGTTTTTCGTTGCGATGTTTTCGCCGCTGATTCGTTCACTCAGAGATAACACTAACTCATGACTGGAATCACACTTTATGGCATCGAAACACTACCACTCCTGGCTGATGCTGGCGGTGCTGGGCGGGAACCTGGCAGGCGGCGCCTCCGCGCTGGCGCAGCAGGCAGCCCCCGCCGGAGACAGCACCGCCCAGGCACTGCGGCATAACTTCAGCATCCCCGGCGGCGGTTCGCTGGCCGGGGCGCTGCTGGCCTTTGGTCAGCAGAGCGGCCTGCAGCTGATTGCCCCCAGCGAACTGACAAACGGACTTTCCAGCGCGGGGGTCAGCGGCAGCTACCCAGCGGATGACGCACTGCGTACGCTGCTGTCGGGGACCTCACTGGGCTTTAAATACGTCAGTACCAACACTATCCAGATCTACAGTACCGCTACGGCATCCACCGACGGAACCGAGGTATTAGGCGCAGTCCAGGTGGACGGCGCGCTGGACCAGGCTACCAACGCCGTCGGGGTGAATGGCAGTACCGATATGACCGCCACCGAAGGCTCCGGCAGCCTGAACGGCAGCATGCTCACCGTCGGATCGAAGGGGGCCACCAGCGTCAAGGATACACCGCAATCGGTCAGCGTGATCACCAGTGAAACCATGCAGCAGCAGGGCATTCGTACGCTGAACGATGCGATGCAAAAGGCCACCGGCATCACCGTGCAGCAGGGGAATAACTCGCGTGAGCAGACGTTTTACTCACGCGGCTTCCAGATCACCCGCGCCAGCATCGACGGCGGATCGCCGATCGATATCACCGGCGGCACCAACTTCAATAAACGCTTTTCGCCCTCTTTTGATATGTCGATGTACGATCACGTGGAGATCCTGCGCGGTGCCGACGATCTGTTTAACGGCTTCAGCACCACCGGACCGGGCGGTACGGTCAACCTGGTGCGCAAGCGCCCGCTCGATCACTTTCAGCTAAAGTACGACGGCTCTGCGGGCAGCTGGGATAACTACCAGAACTCGCTGGACCTCAGCTCACCGTTGAACGATGCCGGTACGCTGCGCGCCCGCGCCGTGCTGACCCGCAAGGACAGCCACCATTTTTACCGCACCGCAAAAGATGAAAAAACCGTGGCCTACGGCATGCTGGAAGCCGATCTCACCGACTCCACTCTGCTGACCTTCGGCGGCAGCTACCAGCGTATTCGCGGCGTGCCGCTGTCCAACGGTCTGACCCTGTATCCGGATGGCAGCGACCCCCACTTCAGCCGCAAAACGGCATGGGTGTTTCCATGGGAAAAGTCGGACTCCGATACGCGTGAAGTCTTCGCCAAACTGGATCAGAAAATTGGCGACCGCTGGAACTTCAATTTGAACTACAGCGGGCTTTATCAGCGCAACAGCACGATCTTCTCCAATGTAGCCGGACAAATTATGCCGGATACCGGTCTTTTTTCATCAGAACCGATCGCCGCCGACGCCAGCAACAGTAACAACAAGCAGTTCTCTTTTGACTCCACGCTGACCGGCGAGTTTGACGTCTTCGGCCTGCCGCAGAAGCTGACCCTGGGTGCCAACTATTCCAAACAGAGCTACTGGATGACCTCGCCGGATGCTGAAAGCAATACCGGCGGCTGGTTCGGCAACACCGGGCCGGAGATGGATCCGTGGAACTGGGATACCTCGGTACCGGCACCGTCCATTCCGTCAGGCTATTACGCCTACCTGAGCAGCGGATCCTCCATTAACTGGGGGATGTATTCGCAGCTGGTGCTCACCCCGTGGAAGCCGCTGCACTTTGGCCTTGGCCTGCGGCTGAACGCTTATAAAAGCAATACCCACACCAGCACCGCCAATGACCAGAGCGACACCAGCGAATTCACCCGCAAGTGGGAAAGCCCTTACTACTCGGTCAGTTACGATATCAACGACGATCTGAGCTGGTACGGCAGCTATACCAAAATCTTTATCCCGCAGAGCAATATGATCTCGCCCTCCGGTCAGCAGATCGATCCGGAAACCGGCAGCAATCTGGAAACCGGACTCAAGTACGCCCAGCCGGGGGGCCTGCTGAACGCCTCGCTGTCGCTGTATCAAATCCGCCTGGTGAATCAGGGGCAGCTGATTGGCGGAAACTCCGTCGATCTGGGCGGCGGCCGCCAGGGCTACTACCGTAACGCGCCGGATGCGAATATCAGCAAGGGCGTGGATCTGGAGATCACCGGCAGCGTGCAGCCGTGGTGGCAGACCTCGCTGGGCTATACCTATAACTTTAACAAATCCTCTGAATTAACCTCAGACGGCCTGAATGACAGCATCAGTGTGTTTACGCCGAAGCACACCATCAAATGGTGGAACGACTTCCAGTTTAACGATGCCGGGGAAACCTTAAGCAAGTTCAGCTTTGGCGTTGGCGTGCAGGCGCAGAGCAAAACCAAACAGGTGGGTGCCTGGTACGATGATGACTTTAACCTGCATAAATATAACGCCAATACTGCATTCTACGCGGTGTATTCCGCCAGGATCGGCTACGCCATCAACCGTAACTGGAACGTGGCCCTGCTGGGCAATAACCTGTTCGATAAAACGTACTACTCCACCGTCGGTAGCTTAAACGGCGGCTACTGGTATGGCGATCCGCGTAACTTTGTGCTGTCAATTAGCGGCACCTTTGACTAACCGGCTACTCCGTTGGCAGTTATCGCCTGTTGCTGCACCCCGGATCGTGATTCGGGGTTTTTTATGTGCCGAATTCGGCACGAAAAAAAACCTGCCCCGGGACTGATGCCGGTCACTTAAAACCATGGCATCAGGCCCGCGGGCAGGCTTTTTATTTCAGGGGATTATTCGGCGTCCGGTGCCTGCTTCAGCAGCTGTAGGAACCTTTCTCTGAACAGCTGGGTGCGCTGCGGTTCTCTTGCGGCAAAGTCCTCGTGATACAACGCTTCCTTCTGTACATAGTCGGCAAACTCGGGCGACTGCTGCCGCCACTGCAGATGCAGTGATTCTAATGCCCCTTCTGATTCCTCTTCCGGGATTGCCGCCAGCTGCGGCTCGATCCATGCCCAGCGCCGATCGGACATCGCCAGCTCTTCGCTGCTCCAACCCGCGTTGATCTGCCCCAGATGGAACTGGATCTGATGCCAGTGATGCAGGATGGTGAAGGTGGCCTGCGTATCGTTGAGCGCCGACGGCGGCGAGAGGATAAACAGCGTTGAGCAGAGGTGCTGTTCCAGATCCTGCCCGCTCTGGCAGCGATCGTGATGCCCGCTGGCCTCCTGCTGGATCGCCAGCCACGCCTGGCGAGGCGTCTGCTGGCCGTTCAGATAGCTGTGGGTCAGCGCCAGCCAGCGCAGACGCAGCGCGTTGAGCGGCGCGGACAGCACGCTTGCCCAGCGGACATCGGCATCCTCCAGCCACTGTACCAGCAGGTGCAGCGGGGCATCGCCGTAGGCTTTACCGCTTGCCAGCACGGCGATCAGCTCGTCGATCTGCTGCGGGGTAACGAAGTCGAGCACCTCCAGCCACTGTGCCAGCGCAGGCGGCAGGCCGGTGACGCGCTCGAAGACGTCCACCGATTCCTGACCGGCCAGCACGTAAGGGGTGGTCAGCAGATCCTGCGGGCGCGGGAAGGCATAGTGGGAGATCTCAGCCGCCAGCGCGGTCGCTTTCAGGCGGTTTGTCAGGAATTGCCGTAGCGCATCATCGCCGTAGAACGACGACCACGGCTGCACCTCCGGCACCACCACTTCCCCCTCGGATTCAATGGCGATCCCCTGCGATCGCAGCCAGCCGTTGAGATCGGACAGGGAATCGACGCCCACTTTGCGTGCTACTTCGCTGCCGTTGCGGAACAGCAGCAGCGTCGGGATGCCGCGCACGCGGAAGCGCGGCAGCAGATGTTCATACTGTTCCACGTCCAGCTTGGCCACCGTCAGCTGCCCTTCGGTTGCCGCCGCCACTTTCTCCAGCAGCGGGGCGATAGCCAGGCAGGGGCCGCACCAGGGTGCCCACAGATCCAGCAGCACCGGCTGGGAAGCATGGTTCAGGGCGTCGTCCAGCGTGCTGTCCGTCAGGTTAGTAATAAGGTCAGACATAGTAACTCCATGATGTTGTAACACAATTAGGTGTAATGAAGCGGCGTTGTTCAGTCATACAGGGCATCGCCGCCGTCGTTGATAAACTGCAATCCAGCGGGGAACAGCGCAGCAAGTTCATCCCGGAACAGGCTGATATCCCCGGCGACGACCCACGTCAGCCGCTCGGGGGAAAACAGCTGCTGCGCCAGGTCGTTAATCTGTTCCAGGGTGATGTCAGCGACGCGCTGCTGATGGGTTTGCCAGAAATCATCGGGCTGCTCGCTGCGCGCCAGCCAGGAGATCATGTTGTTGAGTCCGGGCAGGCTTTCGGCACTGCTGCTGAAGCCCAGCAGGCTGGTGCGGCGCACTTCTTCCAGCTCGTCCGCCGTCACCGGACGGTCAGCGATTAGCGCCCGGTATTCCGCCAGGATCTCGCGGATCGCATCGCCGGTGCGGTCGGCCTGTACTTCGGTCAGTACGTAGTGCGCCCGCTGCTGAAAATCGTTAATCAGCCGCCCTTTCGCGCCGTAGGTCCAGTTTTTGTCTTCCCGCAGGTTGAGGTTAATGCGGGAGGTAAAGCCGCTGGCGAAGACCGCATTCAGCAGCTCAAATCCGGCTTCATCGGTACCGCTGACGCCCGGCAGCAGCGAGGCCGCCGCAATGGCGGTTTGCTCCGCGCCGGGAATATCCAGCAGCCAGATGCGCGGCTGTAGCGGCTGTTTGGCCTGCGGCACCGCAGCGTTATTCCGTGGCAACCCGGCCAGTCGCCCCACGGACTCATTCAGCAGCGGCAGCAGCTGTTCCAGCGTGGTGTCGCCGGTGACAATCAGTGTGGCATCCTGAATATTCAGCAGCTGCGGCACCGCCGCCGTCAGCGCGTCGCAGGAGATCTGCGCCAGCCCGGCAATCGTCCCTTCCGGCCCGCCCGGCACGCGGCAGGGATGGCCCGCAGGATAGATCAGGCCCGGCAGAACGCGCTCGACCAGCGCGCTGGCCACCTGTTGCTGTTCGGTCAGCGCATCAAGCTGGATAGCGCGCTGGCGCTCAAAATCGGCCTCCAGCAGCACGCTGCTTGCCAGGCGATCGCTGAGCAGCGCCAGTGAAGCGGGCAGCTGCGGGCTGCGGCAGACAAGCAGCAGGGAAAGATGACGCAGCCGCCTGCGCAGCCCCATGCGGCTGCCCAGATCACGGCAGGCCTGGCTGAAGGCAAAGGCATCGCGTTCACCGGCTCCGGCCTGGTTAAGCAGTTCGCTCAGCAACTGATGCTGGCCGGGATGCGGCAGTGCAACCGCAGGCAGCAGCAGGTCGAGATAGATATCGCTCTGACCGTGACGCTCCAGCAGCACCAGCCGGATGCCGTTATCCAGCCGGGCATGCTGCGCCTGCGGCAGCACCAGCGGCACCGGAGGCTGAATTACTGGCGGTGTCGTGCGCAGCGCGGCGGTGGCCGACTCATCGGTTCTGGCACTGAAGGGGGCAATTTCCAGCGTGTAGTGCGGGCGGCTTAGCCAGCGCTGCGCGGCCTGATGCAGATCGTCTGGTGATGCCTCGTCCAGCTGGCTGAGCTGCTGGCGAAAAGCATCGGCGTGACCCAGCGTGACCCGGCTGACGGAGAGCAGCGCGGCAATCTGCGCCGACGTTTTATAGCTGTCGCGGAACAGGTTAAGCACATCGTTTTTCACCTCGCGCAGGCGCGGGCCATCGCAGGGTTGCGCAAGGAAAGCGTGCAGCTCATCCAGCAGGCTCTGTTCCAGCGCGGCCAGCGACTGCCCCTCCGCGACGGTGGCGCTGAGAATAAACTGGCTGCACAGCGCACCGTCTGCGACTTCGGCCTGCACGCTGCTGGCTGTTTTCCTGATGTACACCAGGTTCTTTACCAGCACCGACGACAGGCCGGAAGCCAGATAATCCGCCGCCAGCGACAGCAGCGTGGCATCCGGGCTGCCCGCCTGGGGAATATTCCACACCAGCAGCAGCGTGCCGCTGGCAACGTTCGCCTGGTAGCGATCGCGGCGCTGCGGGGTGATATCGGCGATCCAGCTGTCGGGCCGGGTCAGCGGCTGGCCGGGGGAGATATCGCCGAACCAGTGGCTAACCTTTTCCCGCGCGGTGGCGAGATCGATATCGCCGCACAGCGCCAGCACCGCATTGGACGGCGTGTAGTATTTGCGAAACCAGCGCTGCACGTCGTCGAGGGTGGCAGCAACCAGATCCGCCTTTTCACCGATAACGGTATGCGCGTAGGGATGTTCAGCGGGGAAGCAGCCCCGCGATTTAAATTCGTAGAGCTTGCCGTACGGGCCGCTTTCGGTTTCCAGTTTCTCATTGAGCACCACCCGCCGCTGCTGATCCAGCGACGCCTGGCTGATGCTGTCGCAGAAATGCCCCATGCGGTCCGACTCCATAAACAGCGCATAGTCGAGCGACCCGGTCGGCAGCGTGGCGTGATAGGTGGTGCGATCGGTGCTGGTATAGGCGTTGAGGTTGGTGGCCCCGGCGCGGGTCATATGTTCCAGAAACGAGCCGGGCGCATGCTCGCTGCCTTCGAACATCAGATGCTCGAACAGATGGGCGAAACCGGTCATCCCTGCGGGTTCGTCTTTAGAACCGACCTGGTAGATCAGCTGATACGACACCAGCGGCACGTCGCGGTTTTCAGCCACGATAACCGTCAGTCCGTTATCCAGCGTGAAGGTGCCGGTGGGAAAAGCGATATCGGCCAGAGGCTCGCGCTTATCCGATGCGGGTTGTGGCGTGAACTGCGTAGTCAAAATCAATCCTCTCTCGGCTGTGCCATGACATATCAGAACGCCGCCGGGCGGCATTCAGGGAAGACCGGCTCAGGGGCCGGGCGAGAGAGAAACGACTGAACGACGGATTATTCGCAGCGACGGTGAAAAATATTTTCGGCCACCGGTTAATCAACAGGATATAAAGGCGTTGATACTGAAGATGGATTTAATCAGCATAATTGTCTAATCATTACGATTCATGTAGAAAAAAACACCACAAATCATACGACATTAAAAATATCGCGTTATTTTGCCGCGCCGAGTGATGAAAACGGCGGGCAGGGTCGTTTTCCTCATATCGCCGCTGTGCTCTCTGCTGACCTGCGGCTTTCCGAATGATTTCTGCCAGTGTGGTGAGGAGTGAGTGAGCGTGCATACCAATTCTGAAAAATCTGACGGCGCGTCGGGTGCGGCAAAAATCCGCGTCGGCGTCGGCCTGGCGCTGCTGTTAGCTTTCGCAGCCTCGACGACCGTGCAGGCCGAAACACCGGCCACGCCGGTCGATACGGTTTCCGCCAGCGATCGGGTTACGGTACAAACGGCGGTTCCTGCTACCGGCCAGGCTCAACAACAGGCTGTTGTGCAGACGGCCGATCGAACTGAGGTGCAGGCACAGAGTCAGAACCGGTCGGTGAATACGGAGCGCGTACCGTCTCAGATTTCAGCTCAGTCGCAGAATCCTCCTACATCCAGCAATGTGGCACAGTCCCACGGGGCTGCACCCACTTCCGGCACGCCACAAACTGTCGTCACCGCAGCCGCGAAGCCGCCGGTGCTGACCGACTTTTCACCGCTCGCCCTCTATCACCACGCCGACCAGATAGTGAAAGCGGTGATCCTGATCCTGATTTTCGCTTCCGTACTCAGCTGGAGTATCTGGTCCGGCAAAACTCTTGAGTTGCTGGTACGCGGTCGCCGCCTGAGAAAAAATCTCGCGCTGCTGGCCGGTAAACGCTCGCTGCACCAGTGCGGTGAACTCTCGGCGCAAAGCTGTGAACAGATGCGTCAGGTGGCACTGACTGAACTGGATCGTGCAGATAGCCGCCTCTCAGCTCAGGCGCTACAGGCGCTGCGCGACCGGGTTGTCGCCCGCATCCAGCGCGTTGAGGCGGCAGAAGCGCGACGGGCTACCCGGGGAGCCAGCATCCTCGCCACCACCAGTGCCGTTGCGCCGTTTATCGGTCTGTTCGGCACGGTGTGGGGCATCATGCACAGCTTTATCTCTATCGCGCAGTCGCAGACCACTAACCTCAGCGTGGTGGCACCGGGCATAGCCGAGGCGTTGTTCGCCACTGCGCTGGGGCTGGTCGTCGCCATTCCGGCGGTGATCCTCTACAACGTGATCGGTCGACTGATTACCGGCTATCGCCTGCTGCTGGCCGAATCGATGACCCTGACCCTGTGCCTGCTCAGCCACGATCTGGATGCGCTGGAACAGAACGCCCACCCTCTTTTGACGAGCGCAGCATAGCGATGGCCTTTTCCTCTCAACCCGCTGACGGCGACGATCTGAACGCGCTGGCCGAAATCAACGTAACGCCGTTTATCGACGTGATGCTGGTGCTGTTGATCATCTTTATGGTGGCGGCACCGCTCTCCACCGCCAATATTCCGCTGGACCTGCCGTCGACCACCTCCAGCCAGCCGACGCCCGCGCCGGAACCGATTACCGTCAGCCTGAAGAGCGATAACCAGCTGTATATCGGCGATAAGTCGGTCAGCCGGGCGCGTTTTATCGCCGAGCTGGATAGCGGCACCCACGGCGACAAGGACGCACGGATTTTCCTGCGGGCGGATAAAGATATCGACTACGCCCGGCTGATGACCTTTATGGATCTGCTGCGCGACGGCGGCTATACCAAAGTGGCGCTGATTGGCTTGCCCGGAGAGGCTGCGGGGACCAAGCCATGACCAGCTTTATTCTTGATAACGCCCTGCCGCCGCCCGCGAAACCGCGCGGCGAGAAGCTGCTGTGGTCAACCGGTCCTCTGCTGGCGGTCACCGCCCATCTGCTGGTGCTGATGTACCTGCTGTGGAAACCGGCACCACCACCGATGGTGATGCCCAGCCCGGCGGCGGCCCCGATGGTGATCACCATGGCGGTGATGCCAACCACGTCGCAGATCTCCAGCCAGGAAAGCGTGGCGCAGCAGGCCAGCCAGCCCGACGAATCGGCACCGCCGCCTTCCCCCGCTAAGCTGGACGTGGCGGAGAAAGAGGTGAAAAACGCCGAAGTCAAAGCGGTGGTACACGACAGTAAGCCGCAGCCGAAGGCAGAGCCAAAGCCACCCAAGCCGCAGCGAACCGTTAAGCCGCGTGAGGTGAAACCGCTGCCGAAAAAGGTGGAGGTGAAAAAACCGGCCCCGGTCACCACCCCGGACTCAATGCGCAGCAACAGCAGCGAACAGCTTTCGCGGCAGAATCAGGCACCGCAGGTCGGCGCCGCCAGTAATCAGGCCGCCTCGGCGAAACAGAGCTGGCAATCACTGATCCTCGCCCAGCTTCAGCGTGAAAAACGCTATCCCGGCTATGCGCTGCGGATGAAACAGCAGGATACGGTGATGGTACGCTTTACCATCGACCGCGACGGCAACGTGCTGGCAACCGCCATTGAGAAAAGTAAAGGCTACGCCACACTGGATCGAGAATCGCTGCAGCTGCTGGAGCGCGCATCTCCGCTGCCAAAACCGCCGGCCAGCGCATTTACGCAATCGGACAGAATGGAATTAGTGGTGCCGGTGTCATTTGCTATTCGCAATGTTTAGCTGAGGCATAATATAAAACTATCGTCATCGTCGTTATGCGGCGGTGGCGATTATTTACGTCCGTATAAAATTAAATGAATTAAAAAAGTGAAAAGATTTCATTTTTACCGGGGGGAATAAAGTCGGCAGAGAATAAATAAAGAAGGGAATGATAATCTATTTTAAATTATGACTGGTTCTTCAGCAAAACTTCCCGGCAGTGCAGCACCGCTTTTACCGCATATTTTTCTACCAGGCTGCGGGACACACCGAGCTTTTCCGCGATCTGCGCATGGGTCATGCCTTCAACGCGGCTCATGTAAAGGATTTCACGAGATTTCTCAGGAAGCGAAGAAAGCGCCTCATCTATCTCCTTGATTTTCTGCTTGTAATGCAGATTTTCTTCCGGGGTAGGCATGTAGTTTTCAAACAGCTCGAAGGTGCCTTTAAGTAGCTGACTGCGGCGCTGTTCGGTGCGTACATAGTCCGTAGAGGCATTCATCGCGATGCGGATCAGATAATTTCGCGCATCGTCGTGGGTCGGAAACTGATTAGCCAGATTAAGGATACGAAAATAAATATCCTGCGTCAGATCCTGAGCAACCTGCCGTGAACCGGTGCGATAAGTGACAATCCGCTGTAATGTCGGATGGAGGTCAACAAAGACATCGACAATGTCATGCGTTGCTAGCATGGTTATAACTCCAGACGGGCAAGAATATTTCAATATTAAAGTTAATATAAAAGAATTCACCCCGTCACACTAATAATATTTCCATATATTGATTATCTGAGAATGAGTAATGTTTTGTAGATTTACAGGCGGATGATTGAGGCGGGAAAATACGGGCTGCCCAAAGCAGCCCGCCAGAAATCACGGCTTTTCAGCCAGGATCTTAAACACAAACGGCACCGAATCGCGCAGGGAAACGTTCACCGTTTCGCCATGGTTCATACCGGCATATTCATGCACGGCAACCGGGGTGCCCGCCGCCTTCACATCCTGAGCGAACCGCTGCTGCATCGCCGTCGGCACGTTAACGTCCTGCAGGCCGATACCGATAAACACCGGATGATCGATTTTCAGCGTGTTGTAGCGCAGGGACGCAAGCTGGGTGTTGAGCAGCTCCTGGAAATTAGGCAGGAAGGTGTTTTTAGCGTTGAGCTTATTGTCCATAACGTGCTGGGTCAGAGGGGTAATGCACAGGTTTTTCGCCAGCTCAACGTCGGCCACCGCATCCTTCTGGAAGTAGTTCGCAACTTTTAATGATTTATTGGTATCGGCGGCGGAAAGGAAGATGTAGTAGGCGTAAGGGATTTTCGGATCGCCCGCGTCTGTCGTTGATGTACCGCCGCTGAAAATGTCGCTGACCGAGGTATCGGCATTAATGTAAGGCGTGCCGGTCAGTACGGTGCCGATAACGTGCAGCTTCGGCGCATAGCTTTGCTGATAGCCGGAGGCGGCAAAGGCGGCATGTGCGCCCTGCGACTGCCCCACGATGAATATTTTATTGCTCAGCGGGAAGTTTTTCAGCGAGGCACTGATGCTGTCCAGCACGCTCCAGGCTTCGCCTCTGGCATTCAGGTAATGGTGCAATCCCGACGATCCCAGCCCGGCATAGTCCGGTGCCACGACGGCAAAGCCCAGCGACAGCCAGGTATTCAGGTACTGCTTGTCACGATCGGAGCGGGGATTCAACGACGGCGCGCACTGCGTCGCCACGCCAATGGTGCCGTGCGTCCAGACCACTACCGGCCAGCCACCCTGCGGTGCCGGGCCTTTTGGCAGGAATACCGCCCCGGTATCCTCGCGGTGGGTTTTGCCATCGACGCCGCTGATTGAGGTGTAGCGGATAAGGTACTGCGATGACGCCTCCTGCAACCCATGCGCTTCCGGCAGCGGCGCTTTATCCACCAGCACGCCGTTAGGCGCTGGCGACTGGCCCTGTGCGGTCGCCGCCAGGCTCAATGATAAAGCCAGCACGCTCCCCGATAACTTATTCATCCCTCTCTCCTGTAACCTGATAAACGTTCAGCAAATACCATTAACCGTCCGCGATGAACGACGATGACGTCCGACAGCCGGACCCGCGCTGCCTCCCCGCCTTTGCACATCATTAGCACACAAAACTGCCACACCTGCACTTTTTATGTGCAGCTTTATCGGCAACGTTCCTGGTGCTGCGGCAGGGTTCCCGTTATTGCCACCAATATCGCTTTGAGAAATTTTCGTTTAAATATAGCGCCTTATTGCCTTATTTCTCGCCATTTTTATCGCATCGCCCCAGATGGCACGCTTCATGCTTATGTCATTACATTCAAGTTACTTGAATACACTTCACACCACTTTCACCGGGGCGGTCATCATGAAACTTAAAACAACACGTTCTCTCTGCTGGGCCATGCTGTGTTCTGGGCTCTTTTCTGCGGCAGCACACAGCGCCGATCTGCTGGATCGCATTAAATCCGACAAGGCGATCACCATCGCCACCGAGGCGCGCTATGCGCCGTTTGAGTCGATCGAGAATGGCAAGATCGTCGGCTACGACGTGGATCTGATGAACCACATTCTGCAGAAAAGCCTGCCGGGCGTGGCGGTTAAACAGCTGGATCTGCCTTTCCAGGGCATCCTTCCCGGCCTTGATGCCAAAAAATTCGACTTCGTGATCACCGCCGTTACCGTCAACAAACAGCGTATGGATCACTTCGCTTTCACCGTGCCGATTGCCGAATCCACCGTTGCGCTGCTTAAGCGTGACAACGACGGATCGATTGCCACTCTGGACGATCTCAGCGGCAAAATCGTCGGTTCGCAGGCCGGATCGGGCCAGCTGCAGGTATTGCAGGAGTTCAATAAAAAGCTGAAGGCCAGCGGCAAGCCGGGGATCAAAGAGATCAAACAGTACGTATCGTTCGATGAGGCCTATGCCGATCTGGCGAACAAGCGCCTGGACGGCGTTGCCCAGTCGCTGGCGAACCTTGGCCCGCTGATCAAAGCCCGTCCGGGGATCTTTACCACGCTGAAACCCATGTTAGGCCCGACCACCTACTTTGGCTGGGTTGGCCGCAAAGATTCCGACAGCGCCAGCATGGTGAAACTGTTCAGCGACGGCATCAGTGAAGCGAACCGTGACGGCACCATGAAAGCGCTACAGCAGAAGTGGTTTGGCTTCGTGATGGATATTCCGGCGGACAAAATGCCGGCACCGGCGCTGTAAGAGGAGTGATGATGGGCGAATTTCTTCCGCTGCTGACCTCGTGGCTGCCGATGTTGTTTAACGGCACGGTGACCACGGCCTCGCTGTGCATCGTGGCGATCGTGGCCGGTTTTGCCGTCGGCGTGGTGATTTATCTGATGGAAAACGGCCATTCACCGGTCGGCAGAGCTTTCGCCCGTCTCTATATCAGTCTGTTTCGCGGCACGCCGGTGCTGGCGCAGGTTTTACTCTGCTTCTACCTGCCCGGCGAACTTGGGCTGTCGCTGCCGGGCTATATGGCAGCGGTGCTGGCCCTGACGTTCAATACCGCCGCCTACCAGTCGCAGATTTTGCGCAGCGGCTTTGAGGCTATCCCGCCGGGGCAGCTGGAAGCCGCGGCGATCTGCGGGCTCAGCCCGCGCCAGACGCTGTGGCATATCCAGATCCCGCAGGTGCTGCGGCTGACGCTGCCGTCACTGATATCCGAGCTGATCGACGTTATTAAGGCATCGGCGGTGGTGTCGGTGATTGCGATTACCGACCTGATGCGGGTGGGGCAGCAGCTGGCCTCTGCCACCTACCGCCCGTTAGAAGTGTATATCGCTATCGCCCTCTCCTACCTGGTGCTGACCAGCCTGCTGGCACTGCTGGGGAGCTATGTTGAACGGCGCTGGAACAGGGAGAACCGATGAACGATTTCATCCTTTATCTGCCGGACTTCGCCCGCGCGCTGGGCGTGACGCTGGCGATCAGCCTGAGCGCCGCACTGATCGGTGCCTGTGGCGGATTTATCCTGCAGGCGGTCGGCAGCCTCAGCCGCTGGCTGTTCTGGCCGTGGCGCGCGTACGTCTGGCTGATCCGCGGTACGCCGTATCTGGCGCAGCTGGCGGTGTTCTACTTCGGCCTGCCCGCCGTGGGCATCACGCTAAGCGCCGTCGAGGCCACGGTGATTTCACTGGCGATCTACAGCTCGGCCTACTTCGGCGAGATCTTCCGTACCGCCTGGCAGAGCATTGGCCGTGGCCAGCTCGAGGCGGCGCAGGTTCACGATATTTCCGCCTGGCAGAGCTTTTGGCATATCCAGGCTCCGCAGGCGCTGCGGTTCAGCCTGCCGCTGCTGGGTAACCAGTTCATTCTGACCATTAAAGAGAGCGCAGTGGCTTCGATTATTACCGTACCGGAGCTGACCATGACCACCGGGCAGATCGTCGCCAGTACCTATACCTACATCGTGCCTTACACCCTGCTGATCCTCAGCTACTGGCTGCTGGCGCAGGGTGTCAGCGTGGGCGTGCGGCTGCTCGGCCGTCAGGCAACAGAGGGATAAGATGATGAATAACGGACCGATTTTAGAATTACGCAACGTCGGCAAATCGTTTGGCAGCAACCGGGTACTGGCGGGCATCAATCTGGCCGTCAATGCCGGGGAGATCGTCACCCTGATTGGCCCTTCCGGCTCGGGCAAGACTACCGCGCTGCGCTGCATGAATTTTCTGGAAGCCTACGACGAAGGCGAAATCCTGATTAAAGGCCAGCTGCTGGGCTACAGCGGCACCGGCCGGGAACTGAAACATCGCGACGGTGCCGGGCTGATTGCCGACGTGCGCCGCCCGCTGGCGATGGTGTTTCAGCAGTTCAATCTGTGGCCGCATCTGACGGTGCTGGAGAACGTCTGCGCGCCGCTGGTGCTGGGCAAGAAGATGTCGCGCGATGACGCCCGCAAAAAAGCGACGGCGGCGCTGGCGCAGGTCGGCATGCTGGAGAAAGCGCAGGCACGCCCGACACGCCTTTCCGGCGGCCAGCAGCAGCGAGTGGGTATTGCCCGCGCGCTGGCGCTGGAGCCGGAGCTGCTGCTGCTGGATGAACCCACCTCAGCGCTGGACCCGGAACGCGTGGAAGAGGTGCTGGATGTGATTAAAGCGCTGGCGAACAACGGCATGACGATGGTGATGGTGACGCACGAGATGTCGTTCGCCGCCAAAATTTCCTCCCGCGTGGTATTTATGGCCGACGGCTCGGTCATTGAGAGCGGCGCGCCCGCCACGCTGTTCCGCCAGCCGCAGACCGAACGCCTGAAATCGTTTCTTGCGCCGTGGTTTAAGCGCCCGCTACAGCTGGATGATGCGGAGGCCCTCCATGCCTGATGCTATCGCGCTGCGCGCCGCTAATGCCATCAGCCAGCAGCGGCTGATGGACCGACTGGCCCAACTGGCCCGCTTCGGCGCGCTGGAGAACGGCGGCGTTGACCGCCAGGCGCTGTCGGAAGCTGAACTGGATGCCAGAGCCTGGCTGATTGACTGGGCCTGCACCCTCGGCTGCGAGGTGTTTACTGATGCCTGCGCCAACCTGTTTATCCGCCGCGCGGGCCGCGAAGATCTGCCGCCGGTGGTCACCGGCAGTCACATTGATACTCAACCCGGGGGCGGCAACCTCGATGGCTGCTACGGCGTGATGGCCGGAATGGAGTGCCTGAGCGCGCTGGCGGCAGCCGGGATTGAGACGCTGCGCCCGATTGAAGTCGCGGTGTGGATGAATGAAGAAGGCAGCCGTTTTGCACCCGGCGCAATGGGCTCCAGCGCTTTTGTACAGCCGGAACGGCTGGCTGATTACCTCAGCCATCAGGATGCACAGGGCATAACTCTGGCCGAGGCGTTGACTCGCTGTCATCAGCGTTTCCCCGCACTGCCGCACCGTAGCGCCGTGCCAATGGCCGCGTTTATCGAACTGCATATCGAGCAGGGACCGGTGCTGGAGCAGGCCGGACTGCCGCTGGCCGTGGTGCAGGGCATTCAGGGCGTGCGCTGGTATCAGGTGACCTGCCTCGGGCAGGCGGCCCACGCCGGCACCACGCCGATGGCCGACCGCCAGGATGCGATGACCCTCGCCCGCCGTATCGTCAGCCAGCTGGAGCAGCGTGCAGAAGCGCTGCCGAAAGACGAGCTGCGCCTGACGTTCGCCCGCTGGGAAGTGGAACCCAACGCGATCAACACCATCGCCGGACGGGTGACTTTTACCCTCGATTTCCGCCATGCCGACCCTGAGGTGCTGGCCGAGTTTGACCGCTGGATGCAGCAGATTGCCGCCGATAACGTGCAGGTGGCCTGCGTATTCAATAACCCGCCGGTGGCGTTTCATTCGCAACTACTGGCACAGCAGTTCGCCTGCAGCGACGCGCTGAATATCGCGACGGCAACGCTGACCTCTGGAGCATTTCACGATGCGATGCACCTGGCCAGCCACTGCCCGACCAGCATGTTTTTCGTTCCCAGCCATAAAGGCATCAGCCACAACCCGGCTGAGTACACCGACCCTCAGTATCTGTACCTTGGCGCAAAAGCACTTGCCTGCTGCCTGACAGAACTGGCCAATCAAACGACAGGAGTTACCCCATGAGCACCCATACCTATCCTTCCTGCTGCGACAAAGATAACGGCAGCGCGCTGGGCACCAACGCCACCATCGGCGAACCGATCTCCGCAGACGGCACGCCGGTTATCGGCGAACTGTATACCGTTCCAGCCCGCTGTGGCCGCGCGGTACGCTTGAGCAAGGGGCAGGTTATTCGCATCATCAACACCCCGGGCAGCCAGGTGTGCGATACCTGGCTGTTTAACAGCGCGGATTTAAGCGAGTTCTCTTCGATGGAGCATACCCGCGCCTTTATCAATAAAATCATCCCGCAGCCGGGCGATGTGCTGGTGACTAACCAGCGCCGCGCCATCGGCACCCTGCTGACCGATACCTCGCCGGGCGTGCACGACACGATGATTGCCGCCTGCGATCTGTATCGTTACAGCAATATGGGCATCACCGAGTATCATGACAGCTGCGCGGATAACATGCGCCTGGCGCTGAACGCCATCGGACTGCGCGCGCGCGAAGTGCCGCAGCCGCTGAACCTGTGGATGAACACGCCGGTTAACCCGGATTACACCATCTCCTGGCTGCCAACGGTCAGCAAATCCGGTGATTACGTAGAGATCCGCGCCGAACTGGACTGCATCGTGGTTATGTCCGCCTGCCCGCAGGATATCGTGCCGATCAACGGCCTGAATCCGCAGGAAGTCCACTTTAGCGTGACCGAATAACCGGCCTGTTTGGCCAGTGCAACAGTGCCCGGCCGCAGAATGCCGGGCGTTTACGGATTGAAGGGTTGCAGATAAACACTTATGAAAAAAAACGGCGATAGCGGTGGCTTTGTTTTACCTGATTTGGGCATGCGCCTGCGCCATGCGCGTTTAGCGCAGGAGATTACGCTGAAGCAGCTGGCGCTGAAGGTCGGCTGTTCGGAGAGTTTGCTCTCCAAGCTGGAAAACGACGTGGCCTCGCCTTCGCTGGCGATGCTGCACCGGCTGGCCAGCGCGCTGGAAACCAATATTTCTGATCTGATGGCCGAAAGCTGGGTGGCGGATTCCCCGGTACTGAAGCCCGATCAGCGCCAGCGCAAACGCTTTGTGGCCCGCAACAAAAAGGGCGGCATTGAGCTGGAGAACCTGACCCATCACCACAAAGGCAGCCTGCTGCAGGGCAATATTCATATTATCGAACCGGGCGTGGCCAGCGACGGGCAGATTGAGCACCACGGCGAAGAGATGGGCTACGTGCTGGAAGGCGAAATAGAGCTGGCTTTAGGCGAGCAGACGTACACCCTTACCGCTGGAGATTCATTTTATTTCCCCAGCAACGTACCGCACGGCTACCGCAACAGCGGGAAGTCGGTGGCGAAGGTGCTGTGGGTGAATACGCCGGTGACGTTCTGATTGATTTTCGGGCCGGAGTCAGGTTGATGCCGTGGCTGAGGTTCCTGCCTTCGGTGCGTTCGGTGTTCTGCGCCGACAGCAGGTTAATATCCCGCGCGGCGTCCAGCGTCATCCCGCCGCCCGCCTTCAGCGCGCTGCCGCTGAGGGTGATGTCGCCGCTTCCGCCGGTTTTATTTTTCCCGGTGGCGTTGAAAAAGAGTAACGGGCTGTCTGGTACTGACCGCACAAAAACCGGCAGCGCCGCCAGGATCGGTGATTATGCAGACGCTGAGGAGGGTCTGTAAGCTTTCGTCACGCAAACAGCGGCAGGTGACGGAGCTGATTGAGGTGATCTGCCGACAACAGACCAGGAGCAGTAACTAACTGAAAGACAGATAAAAAAATCCCGGCATGGTAGCCGGGATTACTACGAATATAACTTTAAATCAGCATGCCTTGTATCTTTTTCAGCCATAAGCCGTACTGATATCACCGCAACATGGTACAGCCGTTTCCCCAGCCTGCACCTTAAAGGCAACTGGCTGGAAGAAGCCGGATTTACAACAGATACGCCGGTTACCGTTGCCGTCGAACAGTGCAAACTGGTGATACGACATGCGGATAAATAAACAGTAAAAAGATCCCGGCTAAAAGCTGGGATCTTTTGTTAATTACCACCATTTCGGATAATTATTAAACGCATCATAAAATGCACGTTTTGACTCGTCAGTTAACTTCTCACATCCTCTTGCCGAAGTACTGTATCCATCCAGAGCTTCTTTAAGAAGAGACCATTCAATACATCCCCGGAAGGGATCTATTTGTAGCTCAAAATTACTATTCATATCCCTGAGAAGAGCTACTTCTCCTTTTCGCATATTGATTATAAAATTGTCAAAAGACTGACATTCTATCCACACTAATGTATTGATATTTAAATTATAGCCACCAAATTTTTCCACCTGCATATGAACGCTAAACTTCATTGAAGGAAGATGGTCATCAAGCTCTATAACATCCAATGTCATGCGTATAGGGTTATTAATTTCTATATCCACTTACTTTGATCCTGTATATCTGGCATGAATGATCGTTGGTAACTCACCGGCCGCACGGGGTGGTTTAATCTCCAATTGCCAACCATCGACAGTAATTCTCTCACCATACGGCATACGATTTTTAGTTGCCGTATTAACAGCAGCCTGGAAGCTTCTCAACTCTTCCTGACTGGCAAGCCTCACAGCCTCGGGGGTATGTGTAACAGCTTTAGATGCCGCATACTCTGCCATATGCTCAGTTGCATTTCCATGTACCCATATTTTTTGGCCATTGGGTAATAACATTTCAAAGGATTGGGGAATTACAGATCCTGGATGTACTGGCTGAGTTGCCTTAATCGAATCAAAGACAGTTCCCGTTGATAGCTGAGTGTTCTTCGCAGTATCAGCCGCTACAGACTCAGCGGAAGGCTTGCTTCCTTTCGAAATAGTACCTGCCTCACCCCCGGCCTTTCCACCCGAAGATACTATTTTCCCCGGTATCAGTGCCCCGGTAATAATCCCCGCCAGATTTTCAAGCGCCTGTTGATCGCCCTGAGCGGCTTTTATCGCCCCGTTTTTGACATTGTTCCACACATTGCCGTTTATCAGCGAGTTTAGTGTCTGGAATGCTGCCTTATCTTTTTTGGCTAAATCCTCTTTTGCCTGCGTACAGTAAGGGTTTTCCGTTGCACAGGCAGCCAGCGCTGCCGTCACATCAAACACCGTATCCGCAGCAAGTATCGCACCGTCGCCAGTACCGCTCACCAGGTTGAGCAGACCGTTTGTTAACTGGGAAGCCGTGTTTTCTCCCATGGCTTTTCTGACTTTCTCTTTCCAGTATTCGGTACTTTCTTTAACCGACTCCCGTGCTTTATCCCCGGCCAGAGAATTATTCTCAACCGCATTCTTACCAGCCTGCCCACCGGTTACCGCTCCGGAGATATCCCCTGACGCCACCCCTCCGGCAATCCCAGCCGCAAGCTGGCTCAGGCCGCTGACCTGCTGCTTCTCGCTTTCAGTCAGCTCCGACGGCTGTTTACCCGGGAACAGCTGCTCCATAATGAACCGGGCCGTCAGCTCACCGCCGCCTGCACCCACGCCACCGGCCAGCGCTGACTGGTTATTCAGTTCGGCGGTAACGGCACCCAGTACCGCGTGTGCCATCGCATTGGCGGCAACGTTGTCCTCGCCGATGCGTTTCTTGATTTCCGTCGCCAGATACGGCGATGCGCCGCTCGCCAGCGCCCCCGCCAGGTTATTCCCGGCCAGCGCCGTCAGCGCTCCCGTCACCGCCTGCATCGCCTTCTGCACGTTACTGCCGGTGCCCCACTCCGCCTGCGCATTGTTATACGCCTGCTGCGCCACCGCTGCGTCCGTCACGTCCCGGCCGTTATTCCGGCTCTGGCTCAACAGCTGCTCACGCGCTGCCGCCAGCTTCGCCGGATCTTTCTGCGCCTCCAGCGCCGCTATCTCTCCCTGCGTCCGCGCGATATCCATCGCCTGCATCCCCAGCTCGCCGATCAGCTGCGCTTCCTTCAGGCGTTTCTGCTCTTTCTCTTTGTTAAAGATCGGATTAATTATTTAAAAATCAAAATCATATTTTTCGATAGTAAAAAAACCATATAATCAAGCCTATCCATATCCCGGCAAGTCCAACTTTTAAATCCCCAAATAAATTATCATAAAAAAAATAAGTTATATCAGTTCCGTTTCCAACCCAATAACCAAGCAAACCGAATGACATTGATATAATGAACAATGCAATAAAACAAGCTGAACATAAATAAAACAAAATAATGATAGAGTTATATTTTACATTCATTATTTTTTTGCCTCTTTTTTATCTAATGCGTTGTTCAAACCCTCTGTAAACTTCCCAGAAGCAGCAGCATTACCTGCATTACCAATTAGCGATGGTAAAGAATTTTGCGGAGCTGGTTTGGTTATCGTCCATACACCTGTAGGTACCCATTCATACTGCTTTGATATCGGATTTAGTCTTTTATCCATAGGCACTTTAATAATATTACCTACTGCATAACCAACAGACGCCCCTGCCTTACTCATTATTGCCCCCATAAAAGGATCATCTCCTTTTATTTCAGCTGAGTAGTAACCACCTGCAGCATTCCACGTCACTGTCGGATTATAAGTTTTACCAGCCGTGATTGCTCCAATAACACCTGCACCTATCACATCGGAAAGTCTTACTTCACCTGTGGTTCCATACTGTATAACCGCACTGCCAGTAGCCGACGCCCCTGCCGCAATTAACAATTCTTTCCCCTGAGTGACACTGTTCGTAATAATAGCTTTTCCGCCCATCACCGCTACCGGCCAGGAAGTAGGTGTCAGTATTACATCCATAATCCGATCGCCTGTCGTTATATTATCCTGCAGGAATTTTAAATCAGAACCATTAAGATATTTCACTAAAGCTGCGGCATCGGGATCTTTCAACTTGTCGCTCAGCCTTATCTGATGCTTATTTTCATCCAGAGCCACATT
Organism: Erwinia sp. S43; assembly: GCF_016624745.1. Taxonomy (NCBI): domain Bacteria; kingdom Pseudomonadati; phylum Pseudomonadota; class Gammaproteobacteria; order Enterobacterales; family Erwiniaceae; genus Erwinia; species Erwinia sp. S43. The sequence continues at coordinate 55,608 of NZ_JACVTX010000020.1, forward strand.
AGTATCCGCCTGAACCAGTTCCTCCCAGGTGACGCATTTAACTCCGCCACCTGTGCAGGCTTCAACCAGTTCCTTACTGTTTTTATTACTGATGTCGATATATTTCTCGACAACCTTATTACAGTCACCACCAGATACTTTGCAAGCCTGCATCTCTATATCAAGCTGTCGTGATTCTTTCTCGCTCAGATAGTTATTCTCAACCGCATTCTTACCAGCCTGACCACCGGTTACCGCTCCGGCGATATCCCCTGACGCCACTCCTCCGGCAATTCCCGCCGCAAGCTGGCTCAGGCCGCTGACCTGCTGCTTCTCGCTTTCACTCAGCTCCGACGGCTTTTTACCCGGGAACAGCTTCTCCATAATGAACCGGGCCGTCAGCTCACCGCCGCCTGCACCCGCGCCACCGGCCAGCGCTGACTGGTTATTCAGTTCGGCGGTAACGGCACCCAGTACCGCGTGTGCCATCGCATTGGCGGCAACGTTGTCCTCGCCGATGCGTTTCTTGATTTCCGTCGCCAGATACGGCGATGCGCCGCTCGCCGAAACGTCTGTAACTTCTCGGCACACAAGCAGCGCCAGGTAGTGGCTCTGATGGTGATGGTGATGGTGATGGTGATGGTGATTATCAGCAGTCCATAGATGAGACCAGTAACTGACCGTAGGACAAATAAAAAAATCCCGGCTTAATATCCGGGATTTTTTTGTTACTCATAAAAGTATAGAGATCACTTCTTAAATGAAGGTAGAAGGTGATAGAAAAACCATAAAATAAGGCTTACAGGAATTGCTCCGAAAGTGGCACCTTTTAATCCACGCCATAGGCTATCAAAATAAAAAACCCCTTCTTTTAAATAGTTCAGCCCTTCAAAAAAGAAGAAAAAAGCCACAAAAATGGAACTCATTGCCAGTTCAATCAGTAAAAAAATCTTAACCAGCACTATGAGATTTTTCATCATTTCTTAGCCTCCGGCTTATTTTCTAAATATCCGGGTACTAATCCTGACGTAGTAGAGTTGCCTGTATTTCCAACAATCGATGGTAAAGGATGTTGGGACACAGGTTTTGTTATCGTCCATACACCTGTCGGCACCCATTCATACTGTTTCGATACTGGGTTAAGAATTTTATCCATTGGTACTTTGATAAAGTTACCTACCGCGTACCCAGCAGAAGCACCCACTTTACTCATCAATGCAGCCAAGAAGGGATTGTCACCATTGATTTCAGCCTGGTAATAACCGCCTGCCGCATTCCATGCCATCGTGGGGTTGTATCCTTTACCGGCTGTGATAGCACCAACGACACCGGCCCCAATTACATCAGATAATTTCACTTCACCTGTAGTTCCGTACTGAATACCTGCACTTGCGGCCACACCTGCCCCCACCGCAATAAGTTGTTCTTTAGAGTTGTTCACTGTATTCGTAATAATAGCTTTTCCGCCCATCACCGCTACCGGCCAGGAAGTAGGTGTCAGTATTACATCCATAATCCGATCGCCTGTCGTTATATTATCCTGCAGGAATTTTAAATCAGAACCATTAAGATATTTCACTAAAGCTGCGGCATCGGGATCTTTCAACTTGTCGCTCAGCCTTATCTGATGCTTATTTTCATCCAGAGCCACATTAGTATCCGCCTGAACCAGTTCCTCCCAGGTGACGCATTTAACTCCGCCACCTGTGCAGGCTTCAACCAGTTCCTTACTGTTTTTATTACTGATGTCGATATATTTCTCGACAACCTTATTACAGTCACCACCAGATACTTTGCAAGCCTGCATCTCTATATCAAGCTGTCGTGATTCTTTCTCGCTCAGATAGTTATTCTCAACCGCATTCTTACCAGCCTGACCACCGGTTACCGCTCCGGAGATATCCCCTGACGCCACCCCTCCGGCAATCCCAGCCGCAAGCTGGCTCAGGCCGCTGACCTGCTGCTTCTCGCTTTCACTCAGCTCCGACGGCTTTTTACCCGGGAACAGCTTCTCCATAATGAACCGGGCCGTCAGCTCACCGCCGCCTGCACCCACGCCACCGGCCAGCGCTGACTGGTTATTCAGTTCGGCGGTAACGGCACCCAGTACCGCGTGTGCCATCGCATTGGCGGCAACGTTGTCCTCGCCGATGCGTTTCTTGATTTCCGTCGCCAGATACGGCGATGCGCCGCTCGCCAGCGCCCCCGCCAGGTTATTCCCGGCAAGCGCCGTCAGCGCTCCCGTCACCGCCTGCATCGCCTTTTGCACGTTACTGCCGGTGCCCCACTCCGCCTGCGCGTTGTTATACGCCTGCTGCGCCACCGCTGCGTCCGTCACGTCCAGGCCGTTATTCCGGCTCTGGCTCAACAGCTGCTCACGCGCTGCCGCCAGCTTCGCCGGGTCTTTCTGCGCCTCCAGCGCCGCGATCTCTCCCTGCGTCCGCGCGATATCCATCGCCTGCATCCCCAGCTCACCGATCAGCTGCGCTTCCTTCAGGCGTTTCTGCTCTTTCTCTTTGTTAAAGATCGCACTGATGCTGCCGTCGTTGGCGTGCTCCACGTCCCGGTTCAGCTCCGCGATATCCTGCTGCTGATGCTCTCCGTCGCGGAGGGTCAGCTGACCGTCGCTGACCGCGGCCTGCGTGGTGCCTGCCGCATGGCCGCTGTTGTTCCAGCCGGACAACATTCCACCGGCCATACCGGTCAGCAGGTCTTTGCCCACCGGGCCACCGGAACTCAGCGAGCCGCCGCTGTGCTCCGCGCTGAAGTCCGCCCGGTTGTCGATATCGCTCCAGCCCAGCGTACCGGTGTCCAGGCTGTTTTTTGCTTTATCCGCCGTGCTGGCAATCACCGCACCGTCAAGCTGCGTGTGCTTACCCACCGTAATCTGATAGCCGCCGTCACCGGCAAACAGCCCGGTCTGCTCGTTCACGCTGTCGAAGTTGCTGTGCAGCTTGTCCCGGCTGGCGGTGAGGTAACCCGAACCGCTACCTGCCCCCACCGGCACGCTGATACCGCCACTGAGGTTCTGTTGCTTCGCGTCGTAACGATCGCTGTCCTGCTCGCTTTGCAGCGTCAGGTCACGGCCCACGTCGGCGGTAATTTTCTCGCCGCTGACCTGTGCGCCCTTCAGCGTGGTGTCGCGCCCGCTGGTCAGGCTGATGCCACCGCCCGCATCCAGCGTGGTTTCAGTATGCGTCAGGCCGTGGCCTTTTTCATGACCTTTACCGGCATTCACGCTGGCGGAAACGTTCAGGCCGGTACCGCCAGCCCCCACGCCCACGCCCGCCCCCATGCTGCTGCCGTGGCTGCTGTTCCTGCCTTCGGTGCGTTCGGTGTTCTGCGCCGACAGCAGGTTAATATCCCGCGCGGCATCCAGCGTCATCCCGCCGCCCGCCTTCAGCGCGCTGCCGCTGAGGGTGATGTCGCCGCTTCCGCCGGTTTTATTTTTCCCGGTGGCGTTGATCGACAGGTTCTGCCCGGCAGTCAGCGTGCTGCCCTGCGACTGGCGGCTTTCGCTGTGCGTTTCACTTTTCGACGACTGGCTGCCGTAAGATGCGCTGATCCCCACGGTATTAGTGGCACCCTGCGCCGCGCCGTTGTCGCCCGATTGCAGACCGGCTGCGGCGTTGCTGGCATTCGCGGCTTCAGTCACCAGCCCATCCCGCTCCAGCGCCTGTGCCGCCTGCACGCCGGAGAGTGCAGCCTGAGTATTTTGTAGCGCACTGAGCCTTCCGTCGCTCTCCTTCCTCGCCTGTTTCGCGGTGCTGACCGCCGTGTTCAGCGCACTGCCTGCCGTTCCCGACAGCGCCACGCTTAGCCCGCTCTGCTTCGTTTCAAATGCCTCACTGCGGCTGCGCAGATCGTAGCCCGGATCGATCTGCACGCTGTCGCCGCTCAGGGTCAGATCTTTCCCCGCCACCAGATCGGCACCGCCGATATGCAGCTTATCGCCCGCCGTAATGCTGACGCTGCCCTGGCTGCTGCCCACCGTGCTGACGCTCTGGCTCTGGCGGGTGCCCTGTTCATCGATCTCATGGCGCGTGGACTGTTTACCGACGCTGAAGCCAATGCCGCCGCTGCCCATCAGCCCGCTTTTTTTCTTCTCCTCCAGCAGGTAGTGGGATTCACTTTCCGTGGCGGCGCGGATATCCACGTTGTTACCGGCCTGCAGAGCCACGTCCCGGTCGGCGGCAATCGCCGAACCGCTGACCGTTAGATCCTTCCCGGCGACCACACTGACCGTGTCGCCGCTCAGCAAGGTGCCCTGCTCACGCGTCACGCGATCGTTCTGCACCGTATGGATGGTGGATTTTTTCAGGAATCCTTTTTTCTGCGAGTGCGATTCAACGTATTCCGACTGCTGCTCCGTGGCGCTGTTCAGCAGCACATCGTTCTTCGCCTGTAGCGCAATGCCCCCTTTTTCGCTGTGCAGCGTACTGCCGGTGGCGGTGATATCGCCCTCACGCGCAATAACGGTGACGCCATCACGCCCGCTGAAGGTGCTGCCCGTGACCTCATCGCGCGAAGAGTCCACCACGCGGCTGCTTTTGGATTTCCCACCGCCCCGTCGTTCGCTGTCCAGATCCTGCGTCTGCTGATGCGCTTCTTTAATGGTCACATCGTTGGCGCTTAATCCGATGCTGCCTGCCGTGCTGTCAACCTGTGCGCCTGCGGCCAGCAGCGTGTTACCCGCATGCAGGCTCACGCCTTTGTCGCCGCTCAGCGTGCTGAGCAGCAGGCGTTCCTCTTCACGACTGTTGCTGACCGATGTGGTACGCGCTCCGGCCTCCAGCTGCGTTTTATTACTGGTGCTGTCCGCCAGCAGTTTGATATCGCCGCCCGCCTGCACGCCAAGCTGCTCTCCGGCTTTAACCTGGCTGCCCTGCAGGGTGATATCCTGCCCGGCCTGAAGGCTGAGGTTGCCCCCGGCACTGAGCTGGCTGCCAAGCGCCTGCTGCCATTCGCCGCTCACCTGCGCCATCCGCTTACCGGCTTCTTCCGTCACGCCGGTATTACGATTACCCATCGCCCCGGAGATCACCTCCAGGCTGGCGGTGTGGCTGCTTTTCGCCGCCGAGATATCCAGACTGTTGCGCGCATTAAGGCTGAGGTTCTGCGTGGCATCCAGCTTCGCGCCCTGCAGGCTGATGTCGCTACCGCTCAACGAGATATCCCCGGCGCTCATCGTTGCCTGGCGCAGGGCATCCTGCAGATTGGTGCTTATCGACAGACTGTCGGCCTGCACGCTGATGCTGTCGGCTTTTATCTCTCCGCCCTGATGGCGGAAGTCTGTCGCATCAATGCTGAGCGCCCGATCGGCGAACAGGTTGCCCGCGTTCTGCACGCTGTCGGCGGAAAGTTGCAGATCCCCCCCGGCGATCAGCGCGCCATCACCGGTCAGCCGCAGGGTGTTCTGCGCCAGGTACACTTTCGGAACCCATACCGTTTGCGGGCCGCTGGCGGTCTGTACGGTTTCACTGACCAGCCAGACGATATCCTGCTGAAGTGCCGAGATCTGCTCCGGCGTCAGCGCCACGCCCGGGACCAGACTAAACGCCTCCGCCACCTTCACGCCGTTGTTCATCAGCTGCTGGTACTGCTCCATGGCGTCTTCGCCCCGGACCGATGCGCGGCTGGTCAGCTTCAACACCTGCTCCCGCACCAGGCGCTGCTCATAGAAGCCGTCGCCCAGCCTTTTTTGTACCCGGGACGGGTCGTAGCCCACCCGCTCCAGCATGTAGTCGCTGCTGATAAATTTGCTACGGCTGGTAAAACGCTCGTCGGTGACGATCAGGAACGGAGAACCAGCGGCAGGATCCTGGCGGAACAAGCCGTTATTCGGTATTGAGGTCGCAACGTCACCCAGGTGCTGTTTTTCGGTGAGCGCCAGTTCAGCAGGCAGCAGCGGCCGCCCGGGGAAGGTTATCGTCTCAGATGGCTTGCTGCCCGGCGCAAGCTGCGTTTCCCCCTCCTGACGGCCTGCTCCTTCAACCTCAAAGGCCAGCGGATTGCGCCGCCACTCGGCGCGTTCGGCTTCCGCCGCCTTCAGCGCCGCTTCCACGCTGCTAATCTGCGCCTGATTGACCGTGGTGTTGCTGATGCTGGCACCGCTGATGGTGACGTTACCGTTGCCGGTAATGATGCCGTCAATAGTGGTCAGCGCTGTCGTTTCATCACGATTGAAAGTGGGATACCAGTGTTTGGTATTACGATCGTAGTGGTCAACGATGTATTCCTGGCGGCGTTCATTAACCGAATAGCCTTTATTTTCCACCGTCCCACCGCCGCCGATAGACAGATTGCCGTTGGCGGAAATGGTGCTGGCATCGTTCAGCAGCCTGTCGGTGATATGCAGTGCCATACTGCCGCCCGCCAGGATACGTGCGCCGGTGCCTTCCGAGATCAGCCTGTCGCGCGATGCGGTGCCGGTAACGGAACGCTCGCGGAGGTTGTTGTAATCGTCTACAAACGGCGCATCAAAGATGTCCAGATGCCTTTCAGGGTCCCATTGTTCAAGACGCCCGCGATTGTGCTCACGCCAGAATGTGTTGTGATAAGGCGTTGGCACGCTGTTTTGCCGGAAGCCTCGCGTTTCATAAAACGTCATGGCATAGCTACCGTCGGTATGGGGGACCAGAGAGAGATAATTCACCCAAATTTCGGTCACAGCCCCCTGGTCAAACTTCACCCTTACTTTGGCCCGTTTTCCTGCCGCATCGATCTCTAACAGCGTACCGTAACGGTTGTTTTGCGCCGCATCATCATTCCGGAACGTCAGCTGCTGTGTAGTCGGTGCCATGGTGTTTTTATCGGTGCCTATTTCAGATCCATACGATCGCCAGTAGTAGTTATACCGATGCCACTTGTATTCGCTTTTCTCCGCGTCACGCTCAATTTCCAGCCCTTCGCGCAGATTATCCAGACGGCGGGCCTCCATCGTGATATCACCATCGGCCTCGATAAAGCTGGCGCGGTTTTCGATCAGATCGCCGCTGCCAATATGCAGACGATCTCCGCTGTAGATCAGCGATCCGTCGCGGTTGGTGATGCGCTGCGTCGCCTGCAGATCCAGATCCTGCACGGCGGCGATCGCTGCCGCCTCGCCGTGGTTATCGACGATCCGGCCATGGATCGTTATCTCATCACCCATCACCGCAGCCGCGTTATCCAGACTGTCGACGTTCAGCGTCATCCGGTCGGCCTCCAGACGCCCGCTGTTGACCAGCATGCCGGTTGTCAGCCGCAGCACTTTCCCCACCAGCGATCCGCGGTTGGTCAGATGCGTACTGTTAATGGTCAGGCTGCCGGGCAGCAGCCAGTCGGTGAGGTTGGTCATCACACCGGCCACGGTCAGCGTGACTGCGGTGTTGCTGTTCAGGGTATCGCCTGCGCGATGGGTATAGTCCGTTTGTACTGCCAGCGTCAGGGCCTGCTGACTTTGCAGCATGCCGCCCTGATTGTTCAGCGTGCGGGTATTGAGGTGCAGCGTATTGCCGCTCTGGATGGTGCCACCCTGGTTGAGTAGTGCGAGGGCAGAAGCCACGGCACCGGCATTAAAACTGAGTGCGCCGTTAGCCAGAATACGACCCTGCCGATTATCCAGCGTATTGAGTCCACTGAATGTCATCGCACCGGCGCTTTGCAGCCGACCAGCGGTGTTATCCAGTGTCTGCACGGTGAGTGTCGTCAGCCCGCTGCCCAGCAGCAGGCCGCCGTCGCGGTTGTTCAGCCGCTCCGCCTGCACGCTCAGTGCATCCTGGCTGCTGACCGTTCCTGCTGCGCTGTTATCCAGCTGTGCGGTATGAAGGGCCAGGGCTCCGGTGGCAACCAACTGCCCGCTCTGATTGCTTACCTGCGTGGCGGTCAGCGTCAGCGCATTGCCGCTGTGGATCTTACCCTGGCGGTTATTCAGCGTTTCAACGCGGTAAATACCACGGCCCTGGCTAATCACCGTGCCATCGGTATTCTCCAGCCGCACGGCGGTCATTTCCATGCCGCCACGACTGCTGAATACGCCCTTGCGGTTATCGATCTGGCCTGCGGTAATGTGCTGATCGCCGTTGCTGCGGATTGCCCCGGCGGCATTGCCGATCTCGCCGAGAATGCGCAGAGCCAGCTGCTGCTGGCTGTCTATCGCTCCGTCGCCGTTCAGCAGGGATTGTGCCACCAGCGTCAGGCTTTCGCCGCTTTGCAGCTGGCCCGTACGGTTATCAAGCCCCTCGCCCAGCGTCAGCATCATCTGCTGCTGGCTGTAGAGCAGGCCGCTCTGGCGGTTATCCACTTCCCGTGCGGATACGGTCAACCGCTCACCCGCCAGCAGCTGCCCACCGGCGTTATTCAGCCGACCGGCCGCGGTGGCATTTTCTCCCTGCACGCTCAGCTGCCCGCCCGCGCTGATTTTCCCCGCTCGGTTAACGATATCCCGGGCGATATGCAGCGCCAGCCCGGCGGCGGACTGCATCATGCCCAGCCCGTTGTTCAGGCTGGTTGCGACAAGCGTGACATCCTGCTGGCTTTGCACGCTGCCCTGATGATTATCGAAAGTGCCGCTGACGGCACGCCAGCCGCCCTGGCTACCCATCCAGCCCTGAATATTGAAAATATCCTGCGCCTGAAGCACCTGCGAGCGTTGGCTGAAAATGCGACCGCTGCCGTTATCCAGCCGCCCGCTAAGCTGCATATCCAGGCTACCGAGCGCATTAATCACCCCCTGCTCGTTGTTCAGCGCAGCGGCGCGGATCGCGGTATCGCCGCTGCCGGTCAGCGTGCCGTCCTGGTTATTCCACTCGCCCGTCAGTGCCAGCGACAGCGCCTGCTGGCTTAACACCACGCCCTGCTGGCGGTTGCTGAGCTGGCCACCGGTCAGGGAAAGCGAGCCGCCGCTTTGCAGTGAACCGCCGTCATTATTCAGGCCGCTGCCTGCACCGCCCTGCCAGCCCAGCGCCCGCTGCGCCGTCAGCCGCCCGGCCTGATTCAGCACATCGCCCGACGTGCTGAGCTGAAGATCGCCGCCGGACTGCAATCTGCCGCCGCGATTATCAAGGCGGGCAGCGGCTGCGATAACAGCGGTTCCACCCTGCGCAGTACCCTTGCGGTTATCCCACTCTCCGCCGCTGCTGACCGACAGCCGTTCACCCGCCTCAAGCAGTCCACCGGTGTTATCCAGCGCCTGTTGTGCGTTCAGTTTAAGATCCTGCTGCGCGACGATCCGGCCTTCGGCGTTATTAAATCGCTGAGCCGCCAGATCCAGCTGTTTTCCGGCGGCCAGCAGCCCGAGAGTATTTTGCAGCGCCTGGCGGGCCTCCAGCGTCAGCGAGTGCTGGCCGATAATCCGCCCGTTGCTATTGTCGATCCGCCCGGCAATCAGCCTGAGCGTTTCACCGCCGATTTCGCCGTCGCGGTTGTCCAGAGCACTACGGGCATTCAGCTCCAGCCGCTGGCCGGAGAGCATCCTGCCGCCTGCGTTATCAATATTTTGCGCAGATACGCTCAGCTCGGTTTCGCCCTGCGCCGTACCGGCCTGATTGTGCCAGTCGCCTTCCGTGGTGATGGTCAGTCTGCCGCCCGCGCCAATCATCCCCTGCCGGTTATCGAGGCCCTGCTGAGAAGCCAGGTTCAGATCGCCCTGGCTGATCACGCTGCCCTGCGCGTTGTGCAGCTGCTGCATCGTCATCTTCAGCTCGCCGCCGTTCAGAGTACCGCCACGGTTATCGATCGCGCCTGCGGTATTCAGCGTCAGGCGTTTTCCCGCCAGTAGCTGACCGGCGGCATTATCAATATCACCTTCAGTGCTGACGGTAAGCGCCGCCTGGCTGACGAGGGTGCCGCTCTGGTTTATCAGGCGCGAAGCATCAAGTGCCAGATCGCCATTGCTGCCCAGTTCACCACGGGTGTTATTGAGATCCCCCGCGATCTGCCAGTGTTGCGCGGTGCCATCCAGGGAAACCAGCCGCCCGTGCTGGTTAATCAGGCTGCCACTGTTCAACGCCAGCCGCTGCGCTTCGATCGTGCCGTGGCTGTTGTCCAGCGTGCCGCTGATCGTAAAGCGGCTTTCCGCGCTTGCCGACTGCGACCAGGCACCCTCGTGGTTCAGCAGGTTGCTGGCGCTGATATCCCAGCGCCCGGCTTTCACCTGCGACTGCTGCGCCTCTATATTTCCCGTTGTCCTGATGTCCAGGCTGCCGCTGTCGATCTTCGCCTGGCGGATTGCCACGCTGCCGCTTTTCGCCGCTATCGTGGCTTGGCTGGCAGCGAGCTGACTCTGGCTGATATCGACCTGCCGCGCGCTCAGACTGACCTCTTTTTTACTCAGCAGGCTGCCGCTGGCGCGAATATCCCCCTGGCTTTTTAAGGTCAGATCCGCCGCCTGTACCAGCTGGCTGTTGGCATTACTGCCCGCCAGCAGATACCCGCTGCTGGTGATATTACCGCCCGCTTTAAGGTGTACATCCCCGGCGGCGGCCAGCGTGCCGGACTGGCGGATATCGCCTCCACGACTTTCGACGGTCAGCGTACCGCCGCTGTGCAGTTTGCCGTGGTGCTCAATGCTTTCCTGCGCGGTTAGCGCGATGTTGCCAGCGGCCTGCGTGAACGCCTCCTGCTTGCCCGGCTGCCACACCAGACGCCCGGCGCTGCTAACGGTCAGTGAGTTTCCCGCCTGCAGATGCCCGCCCTGATTCCGCACGCCAACGCCAGTTTCAGTACCGATCATGCGGATCTGTCCGCTGTACATGCCGCCCATCTGGCCCATATCGATTGCCAGCTCGGGTTTTGCATCGCCGCCGGAGATCGGCTGTACCGACTTGCCGTCGGCGCTGATACGGTTGCGGCCGGCAATCACCGCCAGTTCATCGTTAGCCCAGATGCCGGCATTGACCTCAACCGCACGGGCAAGGAGATCGACATAGCCTGTGTCGTGACGGGCATCGCCATTCAGGCCGCCGCCTTCAATGCGGATCGTGCCGCGCTCGACCTGATAGCCGGAGATCGCTCCGCTGGCATCCCGCTGTGGTTTACCGGTAGTCAGCGTCATTCGCCCGGCGTTGATGGTGCCGCAGCCGCTGCATACGATCCCCGACGGGTTGGCAACAATGACCTGAGCACGCCCGCCCGCGACTTCCAGAAAACCACGTAGCTGGCTGGGATTATTGCTGTTCACCTCGTTGAGGATCACGCGTGCAGGCGCACTGCCCGGCTTCAGATTCGGGTTACCCTGGATCATCCCGGCCAGCTGCGTGGAGGTCATCAGCGATGAGTTGTTGAGGATCGCGCCATTCCGATCGACATCAAACTGCGTAAACTGGTTGTGCGAGACACCCGCCTGATTCGGCGCAGTAATGTTGACCTGCGACAGCCCGTTCTGCGTGGCAATCACCTGCGGACGCAGGCCGGGAGCCGCGCTGCCGTCGGCCACGATCCCACCGGCCAGGGCAGGGCCAGCCGCGATAGCCAGCCCCAGCATCCACACTGTACGGCGAACGGTCACCCACAGCCGTGGCGCAGCGCTGCCCCGGCTCTGCCCCGGTTCGGTACTGCAGCTGCGGGCCAGCTCGGAAACCACCCGCAGCTCTCCGTGAGTGCGGCTGAAGATAAGGCGATAGCAATGTTTATTCATGATTTTCGTCCGTGAAAAAAGCCAGTCCGTTTGGTGCCGCCGTGGCGTTTCCTGCCAGCGGTAAAGGATAATCAGCGGTGTCAGATTTCCAGGTTCAGGCTAAAACCCGCCGTAGCGCCTGAGGTGTGGAAGCTGTCCGCTTTATACAACGGCACGCCGGCAAACAGGTCGTAGCTGAACCGCTGCCACAGCGATCCCCGCACGCCAAGGGCGCTGCCCGCCAGCTGGTGTCCAACCAGATAGCGGGTACCGGGTCCGTTTACGCGCCCGTAGTCCGCAGCCAGGTACAGCTCCTGCCCCTGTGCCAGCACGTTCCACGCCAGCTCGTTGCGCCACAGAAATCCCTTCTCGCCGGAGAGCATCTGCTCGCCGTCAAAGCCGCGTACCGTATAGCGCCCGGCTATGGCCATGCGCTCCTGCGGCGTCAGTGCGTTGCTGCTCCACTGGCCGCGCACCGCGGTGTAGTAGCGCCACGGCTGTTCCGCCAGTGCGAAAGGCTGATTAAGACTGAGATCCGCCAGCAGGATGCCGGTACGGGCGCTGCCGCTGTGGGTGAGTTCTTCCGGGGCGCGCTTCGCGCCCAATGCACCCGTACCACGATGCCAGTTGATATTGGCATCCAGCGTGCTGTCGCCGAGGTAGCTGTGCTGATTAACGCCAATTTCCCATCCGGCGGTGCGGCGGCTCTGTTGATCCATATTGATGCCGTCGACCGCATTGGTGGAACGCTTGCGCCAGCCGCGCAGATTCAGCGTGGTTTTGTGCGACTGATTACGAAAAATCAGCCGCGACAGGGTCAGCTGGGCATTGTTACTTTTGCCGCTGTAGGTCAGCACCTCGTTGGCGTTAGGGATATTCTGGTGGTAGGTATAGTTGTTGTAGTTGGCCGACAGCGCCCAGTAGCCGAACGGGAAAAAGTAGTTCAGGGCATGAGAATGGTTGCCAAACGGCCCGTGTTCAAACAGGTCTTTGCCCGCATTCACGTAGAACAAGTCGTTCTGGGCAAAGGGAGCATCCACAGCCAGTGTAGCCGATCCCAGGTAGCGGCCGGTGCTTTTCGACCCGCTGTCATCCAGCCCCAGGCTCAAACGTACCGGGCGGCCTTCCTGCCAGTTCACCAGCAGATCGCTGGTCGCATCCTGCTGACCGGGAACGATCTGAATATCGGCGGCGGCGCTGGGAACGCGTTTAAAGTTCTCCAGCCCCTGTTCGATATCACGCAGGTTAAGGATCTCACCGGGGGAGACCGGAATGGCATTCCACAGCCGACCGCGCCACGAAACGGTATCGTCAAAGCGGACCTGGCCGATACGGCCCGGCTGCAGCGTCAGAGTCAGCACGCCGGTCGTCAGATCCTGCTCCTGCGCCATCACTCGCGTAGTGACATAGCCTGCGGCCAGAATGGCGTTCTGTACCTTGTTTATCGTCAGCACGATACCCTGGCTACCGAGACAGCGCCCTTTTGCTCCCTTTGCGGCATTTAGCGCCCAGCCAAAACGATCGGCGGAATCCCCGGTCAGGCGCAGGCTGTTGATAATAAAGCAGGGAGACTCATTTTGCGGATAATCGGGCAGAGCCACATCCGGGCGGCGCAGCCGGGTATCGGGGTGCGGGGTATTTTCCTCGCGCAGCACGCGCTCGCGCTCCTGCTGGCGTAGCTGTTCCTGCGCATCTATCGAGGCGGCTTCCCGCGCGGGGCTGTTGAGTGAAGCCAATACCGGCGTGACGGCGACGGACAGGCCAAGCCATCCCCACCGGATAAGACGTAATAAACCCTGAGCGCAGTCCTGGCGCATTCCCTGCTCCTTGCGTTGTCATCCATGACGGCACCTCGCCTTTCGCTTTCCAAACCAGAAAGCAGGCTACGATCGTATTAAGGTGCCTGTTCAAAATACTGCAAACCGTAAAATAATATGTCGGGCGACAATACTATTGGAGCCACAGGAGAAAATGCAAATTAAATTGATAAAATATTCAGACTGTACCGGAATGATTTAATCCACTTTCCAGTTGAATATTAAAAATCAGGATTTTATCTGACCGGTAAGCCAGAATTTTTTATAGCGGGCTGGCGGTATGCCAACAAGATTATGAAAGATGCGGTGGAAGTTATTCACGTTGTCATAGCCCACCGCATTAGCGACTTCCGTTACGCCCAAATCGGTACTGAGCAGTAGCGTTTGCGCTTCGCCTATTCTCCGTCGGGTTTGATACTGCTTAGGGGAATAGCCTGAATAGGCTTTGAATACGTGTGCCAGATAAAACTGGTTCATATTTAGCGCAGCGGTAATCGATTTAAGGGCAATATCACTTTTGTAGCGGCTGTCGATGTAATCTTTAATTCTCTGCCCCAGCAGCGATTCCGAGGTTTCCTTTTCCTGTTTATTGGCAACCCAGATACTGCGGCACAGCAGTAACAGTGCGCTGAGCAATGCCTGGCTGATTTCTTCCCCGTATACGCTTCTGCTGCTAACGTGCTGCCACATCTGTCCGAACATTCCGCAAATCTCGGTGTAAGCCTCACCGCTGGGCATGACCGCAACCTGCGAACGGGCGGTAAGGAAATTAAGCGGCAGCCCGTCAAACTTCAGCTGTTCAACTCCGCAGCTAAAAATCAGCAGATCGTCTGAGGCATGGGGATTTTCATCATGCAGGATGCCGTGGTTAAACAGCAGAATGTCGCCGCGCTTCACGTGATAGCCGCGACCGTCAATGTTGTAAATGCCGCTGCCCTCAGCGATAAACATCAGCTCGAAGCGGTCATCATGCTGGTGCATCACGCGCGGAATGGCGGCCTCCATGCCTTCAGCCTTGCAGACAAAGGCCAGTTTTGGCCGTGTGCCCTGCTCAAAGAAGCGAGAAGAGGACTGTGGGTTGAGGCAGTAGATCTGCATGATGTCTCCAGTGGGTGTGCCGCTATTCTTGCATCATCAATGACGGCAGTAGTCATCATTTTTGCTTTTTATGATTATTTAACCTGTTGAGTTTAAAAGCTTTGAAAATAATCGCCAGTGGCAGAAATGTATAAATTTGCTATCGCTAATTTTGCAGAAAAGGAAACATGATCGCCGTCACATTTTAAATCTGTTCATAAATCACACCGGAGTGAGTCATTTTTAATACAAACGTGTAAATAGAGAAAAATCGCTGACGATCTGTCGCTCAAAAATCCCCCACTTTATCCGGTGGAACGCGGAAATAATTAAAAATCATCAAAACGGCATATGTATTAAAGTGAATTTCGAAACATCAATTTCGGCACATCTTCATTCTTGCTTTGTCAATCATGACAATGGTTAATGTGATTAATATCACTCAAAACACGCAATATTATGCGTATTTTATGATCTCCGGCACGTTCTTAAATCTTATCTTTTCGCCCTCATGGTTTTTTATTTTCACTTTGATGTAACGTAACCTCAACGACAGCACTTTCACTACGTAACAACCGGTGAAAATTAGATTCCCACTCTGTCTTTCACATTCAGAAAGGGTGACTGAATATTTAGCGCCGGCTTTGCGCTATAAAAATTAATTAATCATAACCTAATCGATAATATCGGCTCGTCCCTGTTTTACCTTATAACCAGATGGAACAGTTATGTCTAATATTACAAACCTGCAAAATAATAAACGGATGCGGATGATTACTATCGTCTCGACGATAGGCGGTCTGTGTTTCGGCTATGACACCGGGGTTATTTCCGGCGCATTAATCTTTATGAAATATGATTTAAATCTGACGCCTGCAGAAGAAGGCTTTATTACCTCATTCCTGCTGTTCGGTGCGGCGTTAGGCTCTTTATTTGGCGGCTATCTTTCCGATAAACAGGGGCGACGCAAAAACCTGCTGTGGGTTGCCGCTATCTTTATGTTTGGCGCATTGGGTACGGCTTTTGCCTGGGATGTGCCCTCAATGATTGTGGCGCGCTTTATTCTGGGTCTGGCGGTCGGCTGTGCCTCGGTAACGGTGCCGATTTACATCTCCGAGCTGGCGCGCGCCGATCAGCGTGAGCGGCTGGTGACGGTTAACGAACTGATGATTGTGACCGGTCAGTTCCTCGCCTACAGCGTCAACGCCACCATCGTTAATCTTTATCCGGATATGGGCCACAACTGGCGCATTATGCTGGCTATCCCCGCATTGCCGGGCGCGCTGCTGTGGATCGGCATGTTAATGATGCCGGAATCGCCGCGCTTCTTTATGCGCCGTGGCGAAACCGAAAAAGCCATTAACGTATTAAAGACCCTTCGCGCACCGGAAGAAGTTGAGCGTGAAATCAGAGAGATCCAGCAGGTCATTAAAGCCGATGCGGTGAAGTTTAATCTGTTCGAAGAGCTGAAAAAGCGCTGGGTGGTACAGCTGCTGTTAATCGGTTTAATGATCGTCCTTGCCACCCGTGTGACCGGCATTAATACCATTATGTATTACGCACCGACGGTGCTGAAGTCGACCGGGCTTGGCGATGCGGCAGCGGTTACCGGCGCAGTCGCCAACGGCGTGGTATCGGTACTGGCAACGCTGCTGGGAATGGTACTCATCGGCAAACACTCGCGGCGCAAAATGTTCTTTACCGGTCAGGCGGGCGTCACCATCAGCCTGATCTTAATCGGCCTGTCCTTTAAGGTCTTCTTCCACACCGAAACCCTCAACGGCGTTGACACGCTTCACGCGAACTTCGACGGCGCCAGCTACATCATTCTCGGCTTAATGTTGGTGTTCCTGGTCTTTATGCAGGGTTGGATTGCCCCGGTGTTCTGGCTGATGCTGGCAGAAATCTATCCGCTGCGGATGCGCGGGGTGGGAATGGGCTTTGCGGTATTCGGCCTGTGGATCTTCGACTTTATTATCCAGCTTATTTTCCCGGTCCTGCTCAGCCAGTACGGCGGCGGAATGACCTTCGGCTTCTTCGCTGCCACGAATATCGTCATGCTGGTTCTGCTGGTGAAATATCTGCCGGAAACGCGCGGGCTGACGTTAGAACAAATCGAGAAAAAGTTTCGTTTTTAACTTAAAGATGTAAGGGAAATAAAATGACGGTAAAAATCGGTTTAATTGGCCTGGGTATGATCGGCCGCGACCATCTTCAGCGTTTTAACAATGTCATTACCGGCGCGCAGGTTACCGCAGTCTGTGATATTAACCGTGCAGCCGCCGATGCCGTTGCCGCCGAATATCACGCCACGGCGTTTTATGATGCCGACGAGCTGATTAACTCAGACCAGGTTGATGCCATATTTATTTGCTCGATTGGCCCGGTGCATAAAGCGCAGATCCTCTCCGCGTTTAAAGCCGGCAAGCCGGTATTTTGCGAGAAGCCGCTAACGCCAACCGCAGATGAATCGCAGGAAATTATCGCCGCCGAAGTCGCGGCCGGTAAGCGCCTGCTGCAGCTGGGCTTTATGCGCCGCTTTGACCCGGGCTATCAGGCCCTGAAGCAGACCATCGCCAGCGGTGAGCTGGGTGAGATCATGCTGATCCACTGCGCGCACCGTAATCCGTCGGTCCCGGAAAGCTATACGCTGGAAATGGCGGTCAACGACTCGGCCACCCACGAAATCGACATTATTCGCTATCTGCTGAATGAAAATATCGTCTCGGTGCGCGTGGATAAACCACGTAAGAAAACCAGCCGGGCGTATCCGCATCTGCAGGACCCGCTGATTGTGATTTTCGAAACCGAGTCCGGCGTGCGCATTGATGACGAGCTGTTCGTTAACTGCAACTACGGCTACGACATTCGCTGTGAAGTGATCGGTGAGAACGCCATCAGCGGCCTGACCGAGCAGGCGCTGATTTACACCCGCTCCCCCAACGGCGTCAGCCGCCATATTTCCCAGTCCTGCATGGAGCGCTTCGCCACCGCTTACGACCGTGAAGTGCAGAACTTTGTCGACAATATTTCCCGCGGCAGCGCCATGACCGGTCCGTCATCGTGGGATGGCTATGTTGTTGCACTGGTGTGTGATGCCGGTCTGGCATCGCTGAAAGATGGCCAGAAACACGATGTCACTATTCCAGAGTGCCCTGCTCTTTATTTGGCATAACACAGTCAGTGTCAGGAGAACGCCATGTTGAAATTGTCTGAAGAGGTTATTTATCTGGATTGCCAGGCCGCGAATAAAACCGGGGCAATTAAAATCGCTGCGGATGAGCTGGAAAAAGCGGGCTACGTTAAGCCCGGCTTTTTTGAGGCGATGCTGAAGCGGGAAAAAGACGTCTCGACCTGGATTGGCGCGGGCATCTCCTTTCCACACTGTGCCAAAGAACATATCGATCTGGTCAAAAAAACCGGCTTCCTGATTTTCCAGTTTCCAAACGGCGTCAGCTGGGGAGCCGGTCAGGTGGTCTTTATTATGGTGGCCGTGGCGGCAACGAAAAATGAACACGTTCAGGTACTGGCGGATATTGCCGATATGCTGGGGGATGATGCCAATACGTTAATCCTCGCCAGCGCCAAAACTAAACGTGAATTTATTGACCAGTTTGAACAGCATTAATCTTTTTATTAAGGATGTAGCATGAAACTCGCATTATGTACCGATGTTCTGGCCGATCTTTCCTTCCCGGATATGCTGGATAAAGTGAAAGGTTACGGCATTTCCGGCGTGGAAATGACCGCTGGCGGCTGGTCGCCGTGCCCGCATGTGAAAACCGAAGAGCTGCTGGGCTCGCCGGAAAAGCTGCACCAGTTCCAGGCTGAGCTGGCTAAGCGCGATATCGAAATCGTGGCGCTGAACTGTTCCGGCAACCCGCTGGCTCCGGGCGAGCTGGGCGAGAAGCACACTCAAAGCAGCTATCGCGCCATTGAGCTGGCGGGCAAGCTAGGCGTGAAAAAAATCGTGATGATGAGCGGACTGCCGGGCGGCGGACCGGAAGATCGCGTGCCGAACTGGATCACCTCGACCATCTCCTGGCCTGATTACATGCCTGGCGTGATCGACTACCAGTGGAATGAAGTGGCAATCCCATGGTGGAAAAAATTCGTACAGCACGCGAAGCAGCACGGGATCGAGAAGATCGCCATTGAAGAGTTCCCGTGCCAGCTGGTGTACAACCCGTCCACGCTGCTGCGCCTGCGTAACGAAGTGGATGAGATGATCGGTATGAACCTCGATCCTTCGCATCTGATTGCTATGGGCGCAGACCCGATCGCAGCGGCACGCAAGCTGGAAGGCGCGATCTTCCACGTTCACGGTAAAGATGCCCGCATCGAGCGCGGCCTGGCGGACGTTGACGGCCTGATGGAGTATCAGCCGGTGACCAATACCAAAACCCGCACCTGGAACTACGTGGCGGTGGGCTGCGGCAAGGATCTGCTGTGGTGGAAGGAGTTCTTCTCGGTGCTGCGGATGACCGGCTACGACGGCTACGTGTCGCTGGAGATGGAAGATCTGACCATGAGCGTGGAAGCGGGATTACAGACGTCGATTGATGCGCTGAACGCCACGCTGAGCCGCTAAATCGGCTCAGGCTCAGGCTCAGGCTCAGGCTTCAAAGCCTAATTGATAGGGGTAACGACATGGCTGCGGCGATGCCGTTACCCTCAACAGATCGTAAACTCGGCGCGGTCTGCACGCCTTTTCACGCCACCTGCCAACCTTCAGACCGATCCCCTGCCACCCGCTATCAGCCCTGACCTTTTAGCCATCAGCCAGACAATTATCAGACCGGGGCATAAACCAGCGGGATAATCTGCTTCGCAGTCAGTGGTGCCAGCATCAGGCTGTCGAACTCTGCCGCAGACACCCATTTCACCTCTTCGATCTCCGCCGCAGGCTGCAGCTCTCCGCTCACGTTTTGAATACGGAAAATATCGGCGACCAGCAGATGATCCGGCTCGTTGGCGGCCACGTCAGTAAACTGCCCCAGCGGGGTCAGATCGCCCGGCGTAATCACCAAATCAAGCTCTTCCTGAAGTTCGCGGATCAGCGCGGATTCCGGCGACTCTCCGGCATCCAGCTTACCGCCCGGCTGCATAAAGTAGGACGTGTTACGCTTGCGCACCAGCAGCAGACGCCCGGCATCGTCGACGATCACCGCAGCGGCAATATGGATCTTCTTCTTATCAACCATGCTGGCTCCCTACTGGCGAAGCCCACTTGGTTGCCGGCGGCGTGTAGTCGTTAAAGTAGTCGATAATTTCCACCAGGCTGTCGGAAAACAGCAGCATATCGATATAGCTCTGCCTGATAAATCCTTCAGCGGCCATGCGCTCAATCATCGCTTTCAGCGGCTGGTAGAAACCGTTCACATCCAGAAATGCGCAGGGTTTGTGATGCATACCGAGCTGCGCCCACGTCCACTGTTCGAAGATCTCTTCCATCGTACCGGCCCCGCCTGGCAGCGCGATAAACCCGGAGGACAGCTCGGCCATCCGCTGCTTGCGCTGGTGCATATTTTCCACCACCACCAGCTCGGTCAGCCCGGTATGGCCAATTTCTCGCTCAAACAGCGCATGAGGGATCACTCCGGTCACACGTCCGCCGTGCTGCAGGGCAGAATCCGCGACCGCGCCCATCAGCCCCACCCGGCCACCGCCATAAACCACGGCGATATCCTTTTGCGCCAGCAGCTGGCCCGTGGCGCGCGCTGCATTCATATACTCTGGGGAACATCCTTCAGCTGAACCGCAAAAAATGCCGATTGAATTCATCTTTTTTCCTTCGGAATCGTTCTGTTCAAATAGGGCAACTGCCATTGGCTCACAGGATACGCGGGAGCGATTATCCCCGCCAGAAATGGTCACGGAACGTGGCTTTTTTATCCCGATGCGCCCCCGTAGCGTTAGTCCGTTTGGCTCTGCAATCCTGTCAGAATCGAGGATGCCTGAAGAGAATGAAGCCCAAACGATCTGAGGCTGTGGTGTACTTAACTTTACAAAAATGACAATTGAGAACGATTCCTGTTTGGGTGATACTTCCCCTTTTCTCAGGGGAAGAGCCCGTGGCGGAATACTTTTTACTTTTTATTGGCACCGTGCTGGTTAACAATTTTGTGCTGGTAAAGTTTCTCGGGCTTTGCCCGTTTATGGGCTCATCGAAGAAGATGGAAATGGCCATCGGCATGGGTCTGGCAACCACTTTCGTACTGACCCTGGTGGCGGTGCTGTCATGGCTCGCCAATCATCTGATCCTGGTGCCGCTGGAACTGACCTATCTGCGGGTGCTGGTTTACATTACCGCCAGCGCGGTTGTCGTGCAGTTTACCGAGCTGGTTATCCGCAAAACCAGCCCGGCGCTCTACCGCCTGTTGGGCATTTTCCTGCCGCTGATCACCACTAACTGTGCCGTACTCGCCGTTCCTCTGCTGAGCACCAACCATCAGCACGGCTTCCTGCATGCCGCATTTTACGGCTTCAGCGCGGCGGTGGGTTTCTCGCTGGTGATGGTGCTGTTTGCCGCGATTCGTGAACGACTGGAACACGCTGAAACCCCCGCCCCCTTCAAAGGCGCACCTATTTCGCTGATTACCGCCGGTCTGATGTCGCTGGCGTTTATGGGCTTTATCGGGCTGGCGGAGGCGTAAGAACGCGAGCCGCTCGCTGTGATTACCGCGCCAGCCAGAATTCACGCTGCAAGGCCAGCGTTTCATCCTCGACCTCGGCAACCGGGCCAAGAAGCACGATGTCTTTCTGCCCATGGCTAAAGATATAGGAAGCCGGGATGCTCATCGTTGGATTTTCCAGGTGCCCACCCGTGCAGGCCAGCAGCTTATCCTCGCTCATGCCATAAACCACTTTACCGATGTTCGCCCAGTAGATCGTGCCAGCACACATACAACAGGGCTCGACGGCCGTATAAAGCGTACATCGCCAGAGATATTCCGCTGGGTAGTTGCTGGCAGCAATTCTGGCCAGCGTCGATTCAGCGTGATTAACCGTATCAATGTTGCACTGCGTTAATAATACGGTGCTGCCATCAGGGGCAACCAGCACGGCACCGAAGGGATGTCGACCCAATGCGATAGCCCGGCGGCCCACCTCATTAGATAATCGGAGAAACTGAATATCATCAGGGGTAATCACAGTGAAACCTCCGTTTTAAGCGCGCGCCGATGAAGTAACGAATTGAGAAGCACGGCGGTGAATCCACCGATAAAAATCCCACTGCTCATAAACAGCCTTATTGACGCCGGTAAGTGCTGGAAAAGGGCAGGAAATGCCACCGGCAGCACGCCGATCGCAATAGAGACGGAGACAATCAGGACGTTTTTCTCATCGCCAAAATCAACATTTTTCAACTCCTGAACACCCGCCGCCAGGGTCATGCCAAACATTAAAACAGCCACCCCACCGAGTACCGGATTCGGGATTAACGCCACAATAGCGCCGAGTTTTGGAAACAGCCCCATCAGCACCAGGATAAGACCAGCCGCCATTAGCACGCTTCGGCTGGTGACTTTGGTCAACATCAGCAGGCCCGCATTTTGTGAGAAGGCGTTATAGGGAAAACTATTCAGGCAACCGCCAAGCATGGTGGACAGTCCGTCGGCACGAATCGCATCGGCCAGACGCCGTGACGTCGTTGGCTGCCCGATGAGTTTATCTATCATCAAAATATTGCCCGTCGTCTCGGTCATCACTATCAGCATTGACAGACACAGCACCACGATCGGTGCGATAGAAAATTGTGGACTACCAAAGGCAAACGGCAGGCTAAAACCGACCCAGGGAGCCTCGGCTACGGTACTGAAGTGAGTCATGTTGCACAGCCAGGCAATTAAAGTGCCGATGAGCAGGCCGAACAGGATACTGAAGTTGCGCATCACTCCACGGGTATTGCAATAAAACAACAGAGTGATAGCGAGGGTGGAAAAACCGAGTAGCAAATTTTGCGGCTGTGCAAAATCAGGGGCGTCAGGGTTCCCTCCTCCCAGCCATATCGCTGCGGCAGGCATAAGGGAAATGCCAATCAGAGAGATCACGCAGCCAATAACCAGCGGCGGGAAAAAACGCACCAGGCGGCTAAAAAAGGGCGCAGCCACCATAGTAAACAGGCCGCAGGCAATCACCGATCCGAAGATAGTAGCAATACCGTATTGTTGCCCAATCATAATCATCGGAGCCAGTACGATAAAAGAGCATCCCTGGATTAAAGGTAAACGACTGCCGAAACGCCCAATACCCACTGCCTGCAAAAGCGTTGCCAGACCCGAAGTCAGCAGGCAGGCGTTGATCAACGTAATCGTCTGGCTGCTGCTCAATTTCAGCACGGCCGCCAGAATCAGCGGTACGGTAACCGTACCGGCATACATCACTAAAACATGCTGAATCCCCAGAGACGCAATACGTTTTATTGTCAGCGGGTCAGCGGTGTTCTGGTTGTCTACAACATTAGCCATGTTAATCCCCTAATGAACTCGCAAAGGAAAGAGATGGCCAACTATATGTGGGTAAACATGATATAAGTTAGTTAGCTGCTTTCAGTTTTATTGAAATCTCGGGGCTAATATGAAGTATTCATTGGAACAGCTTATGGTGTTCGAGCAGGTTGCCCGATCGGGTTCATTTTCTGCCGCCGCGCGAAATATGAAGCGGTCGCAGTCGGCGGTGAACATGGCAATGAGTAATCTTGAGGATGAATTTAATGTCCGCTTATTTGAGCGTTCTCCCCGCCAGGTCACATTAACCGGGGAAGGAACGGTATTGCGGGAGTATATAAAAACCGTACTCGAACAATGCAACGTCCTTGAACAAAGGGTGGCGGATTACAACATTCAGACTGAGGCCTGCATCACCCTGGCGATTGAAGTACCTTACCCAACAATTGCGCCTGTTTTATATGAATTTGCTATGACATTTCCCCAGGTTGATATCCATATCCGAGAACCCCATCATGGCGATGTTGCGGGCCTGGTGAGCCGTGGAGAAGTTGATGCGGGAATTGTCCTCTCCCGGCGTATTGATAGCGATCGGCTCCAGTTTATTCAACTGGGAAAATTAATTATGGTTCATGTCGTCAGTGCCTCACACCCACTGGTGAATCAAAGCCCCGTCTCATTTACAGATCTGCATCGCTGGCGGCATATCACTTTTGGCCTCCAGGAACAGCATATTGCGACTACAGAATATCTTGGCAGTCCGATGCTTTGGCGCGTAGAAAGTTATAACGCCATGATTGCCGCTGCCATCGCGGGATTGGGGTGGGCATCTCTGCCGCGCCTGTTTGTTCAGAAAGAGCTTAGCGAAGGTACGCTTGTCGAACTGCGCCAGCAGGAATATCCTCATACGGACTGGGTGGTTGGCGTCGATTTGCTCTGGTCGAAGAAAAAGAACGTGGGCAATTCGCTTAACTGGCTGCGAAATCGCATCATTCAGCACAAAATTTTCGAGCACGATAACAGTGGCAACCGAACGACTTTATAAGCATGGCAATCCGACGAATTAATCCTGAAACGACCCGGCTATGAACACGATCGATCACCTCTTCCAGCGGCTTGCCCGCTCCCCGTTTCGTCAGCGCTTTCATTTGGGCAGCGCGGAATATCGCTATTGCCAGGAGAAAGGCCGGGCGCTGGTCGAGCAGCATACCGCAGAGTTTGTCCGTGCCCGACTGGCACCGGCAGAACCGGCCAATGACGGAAAACAGACGCCGATGTGCGGCCATCCGGTGTTTATCGCCCAGCACGCCACCGCCACCTGCTGCCGTGGATGCCTGAGTAAATGGCATGATATCCCTCAGCATCAAACGATGAGTGAACGGCAGCAGCAGTGGGTCTGCGAGGTTATTCTGCACTGGATTAACCATGAGATGCAGCGGCCTGCTCCGCCGGAAAAAATCAGGAAAACAGGGAAAGTCGTTAAAAAATATCAGGAAGATGGCGGGCAGATGGATTTACTGTGAGCGCGTCGGATTTTATGTGTTCTGGGCCAGTCTTCCGCACTGCTGTCGCATGCCCACAAAAATAGCCTCGGCGATTTCAGCAGGAAATGAGTCTGGCAACAAAGCGGTCACTTTTTCAATCACTTCCGGCGTCATTCCGATAAGTTCATCGATCATTGAGTCAATGTATTGGCTATCCAGCCCAACTAATTCTCCATGATTAAGCCAGTGTCGCCGCTGGATCCGAAAAAGCTCGTAATAGTTACCGCTACCGCGAACAGCCATGGCCAGCTTGCATTTCCTCCAGGCAAGCTGACCCCGTGCCGAGCCGATCACCGGCCATGCGGATAGAACATCATAAAGAGGCGTCAGCTCATATCTGTTTTGCGGTTCAAGCGTAATGCTGAAATTCTTTGCATGCCCATCCGTCGCGGCCAGTAGCCAGAAAATAATCTGCACTTTAAAGAACTGTTCCCTGTCACGCGCCGCCCGCTCTGAATGATTCAGGATGGCCATAATATCGGAAATTCCCGGACCGCCATCCGCCTGATATTTCTTCAGCGGTGAAACCCCCAGGGCCTGGCACAGATCCTCCTGGGGTAGACGAACGATCCATTGACGATCCTGCGACCACCTCCGGTCAAAGCGCTCAACGCTCAACACTTTCTGCTCTTCAAACTGCGCAATATGCGTTTTTGCGACAGGGATACCATAACTTTCAAGGATCAGAGAGCACAGCCATTCATTTTCCACGGAGGTACTCATGTCTGCCTGCATATTACCGACCAGCCCTAGTGGCAGCTTGAATATATGGGTGGTCGGTGTGTTGCCTTCAGGCAGGCACCACTGTCCATTCTGCCAAAGAAGGGCCGTTTTTTCCTGAGCACCGGCGATAGATAAACGCAAATCGCCAGGTTCAGACTGCCGTCCTGGCAACCCTGTCGTGGTATCGCGCAGTACAGCGGCAACTTCAGCTTCAGAAAGCGGGCGGCAGTTCACTGAGAATAAATTACTGGGATGCTCACCTGCATTCAGTAACTGTATCGCACCAACACAGTCCCTTCCCAGCTCAGCCAGAAGATCGAAAGGCTCAAGACTTTCAGCCTGATAACGCATCGCTAAACGCCTGCGGATCCCTTCGCTATCAGGCAGCAAATTATCAAAATAGTCGCGTACAATACTGCCACGCCAGGGTTGATTACCCGGCGTGAAAGGCAGTGAAAGCGACAGGGGCCTGCCCAACTCGTCATCAATCCACTCAGGCAGATATTCCAGCCGATCTTCTCCCCTGACCTTTTCCCAGAACCCCACATGAATGCCGTTCATCCAGATAGCTAAACGCTGCTGAGTACGCCGCATAGTTTCACCATTTCTCCTGTCTGGCAGGCGAATAGACTTCTTTCATTGGCTCCTTCGCAGCAGTGACCATCGGCGAATAAGGTCCGGCAGAGAGCACCATTTCAATGCCCAGCACAGTAAACACCTTATACAGACGTTCGATGCTGGCGCTGGCAGGATTGGCTTCCAGGCGAGCATAGGTTTGCTGTGTTACACCCAACCTTTCTGACACATCCTTCTGCGTCATCCCTTTTTCCTTACGGAAACCAACCAGCAGCGGCCTCAGCTGATTCAGGGTCTTCAACGGATAAACAGTATTCATAGAGTTTCGACCCTCATTCTAAATCTGTACAAACTATAAGCGGCCCTGCCACTTTACACCCGATAGGCTGTTAATGCAAAATACAGCTTAAAGACTGTATAAAATCTGATACAGCCTGTAAGTTGTAATAAATATAAACAGCTCGTAAGCTGTAAAAAGTCACTATCCGCCTCGCGCCTGAAATGGCGAAGAAATTGCCTAAACCATTACCTGCCGAACTAAATGTGATCCATTACACCTTTCTTCACAAAAGTGCCCACCACCACCTCGTGCAAACTTGCCCGGCAAAAAACAGCATAATCAATTAATTAGAGCCATCTGCACAAACGTGCCGGAAAACACCTAATCATTAGACAAATGTGCAAGACAAAGCTCCGTAAAACTGGCCTGAAACACGTGAATATTACTTTTAAGTCGTTCATCGATCGGGTTATATCAGATCAGGACAGCGAAAACGTGATTTGCACAAATGTGCAGAAACCCGAGGATGACGATGGAAACCAGCGACGATATCCGCCTGATTGTAAAAATCGCCCAGCTCTATTACGAGCAGGATATGACGCAGGCACAAATTGCCCGCGAACTGGGGATCTACCGCACCACGATTAGCCGCCTGCTGAAACGCGGCCGGGATCAGGGCATCGTGACGATTGCCATCAACTACGACTGCAACGAAAACCTGTGGCTGGAACAGCAGCTCAAACAGAAATTCGGCCTGAAAGAGGTGGTGGTCGCTTCCTGTGAATCGCCGTTGGAGGACGACCAGTTGAACATCATCGGCCAGCACGGCGCGCAGCTGGTAGACAGACTACTGGAACCGGGCGATATCGTCGGTTTTTCATGGGGCCGGGCCTTACGTGCACTGGTCGACAATCTGCCGCAGGCCGGCCAGTCGCGGCATACGATTTGCGTACCGATTATCGGCGGCCCGTCCGGCAAACTGGAAAGCCGCTATCACGTGAATACGCTGACCTACGACGCCGCTGCGAAATTAAAGGCAGAGTCTCACCTGGCAGATTTCCCGGCACTGCTGGACAACACACTGATTCGCAACGGCATTATGCAGTCCGAGCATTTTAAAACCATCTCTTCCTACTGGGACAATCTGGATGTCGCCCTGGTGGGGATTGGCTCCCCGGCGATCCGCGACGGAGCAAACTGGCACGCGTTTTACGGCAGCGAAGAGAGTGACGATCTCAACGCCCGCAGCGTGGTCGGCGATATCTGTTCGCGCTTTTACGATATCGACGGCGAAATGGTTGAAACCAATATGAATGAAAAAACGCTGTCGATAAAAATGGAAAAACTAAAACAGGCGCGCTATCGCATCGGCATTGCGATGGGGGAAGCCAAATACGCAGGCATCCTTGGCGCGCTGCACGGTAAATATATTAATGGTCTGATAACGAATAAAGAAACCGCCGAGTCGTTACTGAAGTAAAAATAACAACGTGATTTCACGCAGATTTTTCTGCGGGGAATCCCTTTATCTAAAAAACGAGGGGCATGAAATGAACACATGGTTAAACCTGGAAGGGAAAATAATTATTGTTACCGGCGGTGCATCGGGAATTGGTTTATCAATCGTCGATGAATTACTGGCACAGGGTGCCAATGTTCAGATGACCGATATCCACGGCGGTGATAAGTATCATAACGGCGAGAATTATCATTTCTGGCCAACCGATATTTCCAGCGCGACTGACGTTAATCAAAGCGTAGAAAATATCATTCAAAAATTTGGCCGCATTGATGGCCTGGTCAATAACGCCGGGGTCAACTTCCCGCGTTTATTAGTCGATGAAAAGGCACCGGCGGGCCGTTATGAACTGAATGAAGCGGCCTTTGAGAAAATGGTCAATATCAATCAAAAAGGCGTGTTCTTAATGTCGCAGGCGGTCGCGCGGCAGATGGTCAAACAGCGCGAAGGGGTGATCGTTAATGTCTCTTCGGAAAGCGGGCTGGAAGGTTCTGAAGGCCAGAGCTGCTATGCGGCAACCAAGGCAGCGCTGAACAGCTTTACCCGCTCATGGGCAAAAGAGCTGGGCAAACACGGCATTCGCGTAGTGGGCGTTGCGCCGGGCATTCTGGAGAAAACCGGTTTGCGTACCCCGGAATATGAAGAGGCGCTGGCCTGGACGCGCAATATCAGTGTGCAGCAGCTGCGCGACGGCTACAGCAAAAATGCCATCCCGATCGGCCGCTCTGGCCGCCTGAGCGAAGTCGCGGACTTCACCTGTTACCTTATTTCAGAGCGTGCAAGCTATATAACCGGAGTGACCACTAACATCGCTGGCGGTAAAACTCGCGGTTAAGGAGAGAAAAATGGTCAACGTTATTTTCTGTGCCCACGGCCAGTTTGCCTGCGCCGTACTGGATTCCGTGAGGATGGTATACGGCGAGGTTAACGCCACGGCGGTGGAATTTGTCCCGGGTGAGAACGCCGGGGATATCACCGCAAAACTGGAAAAGTTAGTTAGTGCTCACAATGAACAGGAGTGGCTGATAGCCGTGGATTTACAGTGCGGAAGCCCGTGGAATGCGGCGGCAGCACTGGCCATGCACAATCCCCGACTGAGGGTCATCAGCGGCCTGTCGTTACCTCTGGCGCTGGAAGTGGTGGATAACCAGGACGCAATGAACGTTGATGCCCTGTGTGAACACCTGACGGCCATAGCCAGTCAGTGCTGCGTCGTCTGGCAGCTGCCGGAAACCGTTGAGGAGGATTTATAATGAACATTACGCTTGCCCGCATCGATGACCGCCTGATCCACGGCCAGGTCACCACCGTCTGGTCGAAAGTGGCCAACGCCCAGCGCATTATTATCTGCAATGATGACGTATTTAACGATGAAGTCCGCCGCACGCTGCTGCGCCAGGCCGCGCCGCCGGGTATGAAAGTGAACGTGGTGAATATTGAAAAAGCAGTCGCGGTTTATCACAACCCACAATATCAGAATGAAACCGTCTTCTATTTATTTACCAATCCGCAGGATGCGCTGGCGATGGTTAAACAGGGCGTAAAAATTGCCACGTTGAATATTGGCGGCATGGCATGGCGACCGGGGAAAAAACAGTTAACCAAAGCGGTTTCTCTGGATGAGCAGGATATTCAGGCTTTCACCGAACTGGATAAGCTGGGTGTAAAACTCGATTTACGCGTGGTGGCTTCCGATCCATCGGTAAATATCCTCGACAAGATTAAAGAACACGCTGCCACAGAATAAAAAACAACAGCGCCTGTATTTATGCCGTGACAGGCAGGTACCGTCATATTTCAATGGTGAAAACGATGGAAATAAGTACCCTACAAATAATCGCTATTTTTATTTTTTCCTGTATTGCCGGAATGGGCAGCGTGCTGGATGAATTCCAGACCCACCGTCCGTTAATTGCCTGTACCGTTATTGGCTTAATTCTTGGGGATTTAAAAACCGGGATTATGCTCGGCGGCACGCTGGAGCTTATCGCCCTCGGCTGGATGAACGTTGGCGCGGCGCAGTCGCCTGACTCCGCGCTGGCCAGCATCATCTCCGCCATTCTGGTGATTGTCGGCCACCAAAGCATCGCCACCGGTATTGCTATTGCGCTGCCGGTCGCCGCGGCGGGCCAGGTGCTGACGGTGCTCGCCCGCACTATTACCGTGGTGTTCCAGCACGCGGCGGACAAAGCCGCGGAGGAAGCGAAGTTTGGCACCATCGATCTGCTGCACGTTTCCGCGCTGGGCGTTCAGGCGCTGCGCGTGGCCGTTCCGGCACTGATTGTTTCGATGTTTGTCAGCGCCGATATGGTCAGCAATATGCTGAACGCCATCCCGGAATTCGTCACCCGCGGCCTGCAAATCGCCGGAGGCTTTATCGTGGTGGTCGGCTACGCCATGGTGCTACGCATGATGGGCGTGAAGTACCTGATGCCCTTCTTTTTCCTCGGCTTCCTCGCGGGCGGCTACCTCAATTTCAGCCTGCTGGCCTTCGGCGGCGTCGGTGTGATTATCGCGCTGATCTATATCCAGCTGAATCCGCAGTGGCGCAAGGCCGAACCTCAGGCTTCCACCACATCTTCCTCCTCCCTCGACCAGCTTGATGACTGATGGTGACCACAATGGAACAGAGAAAAATCACCCAGGGCGACCTGATTAAGATGTTTCTGCGCTCGAACCTGCAGCAGGCGTCATTCAACTTCGAACGTATTCACGGGCTGGGATTCTGCTACGACATGGTTCCCGCCATCAAGCGCCTGTACCCGCTGAAGGAAGATCAGGTCGCGGCGCTGAAGCGGCACCTGGTGTTCTTTAATACCACGCCTGCGGTCTGCGGGCCGGTGATTGGCGTGACGGTGGCGATGGAAGAAGCACGCGCCAACGGTGCCGATATTGATGACGGGGCAATTAACGGTATCAAAGTGGGACTGATGGGGCCGCTGGCCGGGGTCGGCGACCCGCTGGTGTGGGGCACGCTGCGCCCGATCACCGCCGCGCTGGGTGCCTCGCTGGCGCTGTCCGGCAATATCCTCGGCCCGCTGCTGTTCTTCTTTATTTTCAATGCGGTGCGCCTGGCACTGAAGTGGTACGGCCTGACCTGGGGCTTCCGTAAAGGGGTCAACATCGTCAGCGATATGGGCGGTAACCTGCTGCAAAAACTGACCGAAGGAGCATCGATCCTCGGCCTGTTTGTGATGGGGGTGCTGGTAACCAAATGGACCAGCATCAGCGTGCCGGTGATCGTTTCCCAAACGCCCGGCCCGGACGGCAGCACGGTGACGACTACCGTACAGAACATCCTCGATCAGCTCTGCCCCGGCCTGCTGGCGCTGGGCCTGACGCTGCTGATGGTGCGCCTGCTCAACAAAAAAATTAACCCGGTGTGGCTGATCTTCGCCCTGTTTGGCTTAGGGATTGTCGGCAACGCGCTGGGCTTCCTGTCCTGATTTTCCGCCCCGCATCGCTGGCGGGGCACACTAAACAATGAGGTGGTTTATGAAAACAACAGCTTTACGCCTGTACGGCAAACGCGATCTGCGCCTGGAAACCTTTGAGCTGCCGGAGATGCAGGACGATGAAATTCTGGCCCGCGTGGTGACGGACAGCCTGTGCCTCTCTTCCTGGAAAGAGGCCAATCTGGGCGCGGACCACAAAAAGGTGCCGGACGATGTGGCAACTAATCCGATCATTATCGGCCACGAGTTCTGCGGCGAGATCCTCGCGGTCGGCAAGAAGTGGCAGCATAAATTCCACGCCGGGCAGCGCTACGTGATCCAGGCCAACCTGCAACTGCCGGATCGCCCCGACTGCCCGGGCTATTCATTCCCGTGGATCGGCGGTGGCGCGACTCACGTGGTGATCCCCAACGAGGTGATGGAGCAGGATTGTCTGCTCTCCTGGGAGGGCGATACCTGGTTTGAAGGATCGATGGTCGAGCCGCTTTCCTGCGTGATCGGCGCGTTTAACGCCAACTATCACCTGCAGGAAGGGACCTATAACCACGTGATGGGCATTCGCCCGCAGGGCCGCACGCTGATCCTCGGCGGCACCGGCCCGATGGGGCTGCTGGCTATCGACTATGCCCTGCACGGCCCGATCAACCCGTCGCTGCTGGTCGTCACCGATACCAACAAGCCGAAGATGAGCTATGCGCGCCAGCACTATCATTCAGAGCCGCAGACCGAACTGCATTATATCGACGGCAACGAGGCCGATTACGATACGCTGATGGCGCTGACCGACGGCAAGGGCTTCGACGATATTTTCGTTTTCGTTCCGAAGGAGCATCTGCTGACCCTCTCCTCTTCGCTGCTGGCCCCGGACGGCTGCGTTAATTTCTTCGCCGGCCCGCAGGATAAGGCCTTCAGCGCGCCGGTTAATTTCTACGATGTGCACTATGCCTTTACCCACTACGTCGGTACTTCCGGCGGTAATACCGACGATATGCGTGCCGCCGTTGAGCTGATGCAGGCGAAGAAAGTGAATGCTGCGAAGATCGTGACTCATATTCTGGGGCTGAATGCGGCCGGGGAAACGACGCTGGATCTGCCTGCGGTGGGCGGCGGGAAAAAGCTGGTGTACACCGGTAAATCACTGCCGCTGACGCCGCTGGGTAAGATTGCCGATCCTGAGCTGGCGGCGATTCTGGAGCGGCATCATGGGATTTGGTCCGGCGAGGCGGAGCAGTATCTGCTGGCGCACGCTGAGGATATTAATGTGGGGTGATGGTTGCAGCTTCGGGCTGGATTAGATGAGTGCTTCGCTATCTGCATGAACGAATGGTTGTAATGCCCGGAGTTAGCGCTGGCGGGTTGTGCCCCCGGTCGGGGGCACAGCCAGCCTACTTTCTGACTTCAGTGTTGCCTGAAAAATGAATTCCGGCTTTCTTCTGGTGAACCCTCAGTAAACTTCCCCGTCACCAAAAGCACCTTCCAGCAGGCAGATTTTCGCCGCGAACTGCGCTCCGGCGTGCAGTGCTGCCGCAATATCCCCCTGCTGGCGGAAACTCAGCAGAAAGGCGGTGATAAATGCATCTCCCGCGCCGAGCGTATCAACTGGCGTAACCGCTTCCGGTGCCTGCTGATACCAGTTTTTGCCGTCGAACAGCAGCGCACCTTCAGCACCGCGCGTGGCAATCGCGTAGCGGCTCCCGGCTTCAACCACCTTAACCAGCAGTTCGCGCGTTTCCTCAAGTGAACGATCCGCACAGGAGAAAAATGCCGCGTCCAGCCAGCGGCAGAGCGGCAGCGCCTGTTCGGTTACGAAATCATCCGAGAAATCATAGCTCAGCCAGCCGGGGAGCTGCGCCAGCTCGGGCAGCTGTTCATCGATATAGCTGTAGCTGCTGGTGTGGATCAACGAAAAATCATGCAGCCAGTCGCGATGCGGCAAAATAAACGCCATCGATTCTGTCTGCCGCACGCCGCCAAGATTGGAATCAAGAAACACCCGCTCACCCTGTTGGATGGTCAGACGCGCATAGCCATTTTCCCCCGCCACCTGGCGGCAGTAGCGTGTATCAATACTGCGCGCGGCCAGCGCACGCTGCACGTGCTCCGCCGCATTATCATCACCAAAAATCCCCAGATAGGCAGACTCCGCCCCCAGCATCGCGGCATAGACGCTGAAGTTCAGCGCATTGCCGCCGGGGTAACGCACGCGCCGGTGCTCATATTTATCGACAACGTTGTCGCCCACGCCAATCACTTTCATCTTACGCTGCCCTTAGTAGTCCACGACGCCCATGTAACGACGGGTTGAAAGCGGATGCTGACGGATATCGGCCAGCGCCGCGCGGTAGTCGCACATGATGCTGTAAAACAGTACCGGGTTAAAGTAGTCCACTACCGACGCGGGCAGCGTGTTCAGGCCCAGCTCCCGGGCATCCACTACCACGGTTTTATCGTTGTAACGGTTCAGGAATGACAGCGCGCGCTGGTCGAGTTCACGCGTACGGCCTTCGTTCATCAGCAGAATAAACGGCACGTGATTGTCGGTGACTTCAAACGGGCCGTGGAAAAACTCGCCGCTGTGGATGGAGGCGGCATCAACACGCTGCATCTCCATCAGCGAGCAGATGGCAAAGCCATAGGCATGGCCGTAAGACGCGCCGCTGGAAAGCACGTAAAACAGGGAATCATGCTGGTAACGTTCCGCAAAATCCGTACAGCGATCGGCCACCTGCGTCCGGCCCTGGCGGATCACCGCATCGATCTGCGCGAAGCCCTGCTGGAAATCCTGCCATCCGGCATAATCCTCCACCTGGCGCAGCACATCGACACACAAGCTGAGGATCAGCGCCATTGGATTATCGGTCACCGGCGTGTCATCTCCCCACTGGTACAGCAGGTTATGGTCGGCCCACTGCAACAGCTGCGCTTCCGCATTGTGAGTCAGCGTTACCGTTGCCGCACCGCGCGCTTTCGCCAGCTTCGCCGCCGCGACGGATTCCGGCGTGTTACCGCCGTGCGAGCAGACGATAACCAGCGATGATGCCCCCAGCGCTTTCGGCGTGGCGTAAACGAACTCATTGGCGGTCATCATCCACGAACGCAGGATGTCACTCTGCTCGCTGAGGAAATAGTGAGAGGGATACATATCCACCAGCGAGCCACCGCAGGCCACCAGGAAAATCTGACGCAGCGGAGTTGTCTGGAAATGGCTGCTCATCAGGGAGGCAATAATGGTTTGGGTCTGCATGGCGTTACTCACCGTAGATGTTGAAATTAAAGTATTTTTTCGCTAAACGATCGTAAGTTCCGTTAGCGCGGATGGTATCGATAGCCTGGTTAAAACGGGCCAGCAGCACCTGATCCTTCAGGCGCAGACCGATACCGGTGCCGGGTCCGAAGATCGTATCGTCTTTGACCTGCGGCTGGATAAGCGTGAAGCTTTGCCCCTGTGGCTTGTTGAGCAGCGCTTCGGTAATCACCACCGCGTCGTCCAGCGTGCCGTCAAGGCGACCGTTGATCAGATCGGCATACACCGATTCCGCATCTGGATAGGTAATGACTTCCACGCCCGCACTACGCCAGTATTGGTTAGCGTAGGTTTCAAACACCGATCCCTGCTGCACGCCAATACGCTTGCCCTTCAGCGATTCCGCCGTGGGATGCAGCGAGCTGTTCTTCGCAGCGATCAGGAATGCCGGCGTGTTGAACAGCTTGTTGCTGAAAGCGATCGCTTTCTTACGCTCTTCGGTGATCGATAAGGACGAGAGAATCGCATCAAATTTCTTGGCCTGTAGCGCCGGGATCAGCCCGTCAAAGCTGTTCTGAACCCAGGTGCATTCCACTTTCATCTCCGCACAGATGGCATTGCCGAGATCGATATCAAAGCCAACCAGCTGACCGCTGGCATTTTTTGATTCAAACGGCGGGAAGGTGGGATCGATGCCGAAACGGATCTGATCCGCAGCCGTTGCCGAGTGGACACTTGCTGACAGAGCGAGAGCGGCTGCCAGTACTGCGATAGTTGTTTTTATTCTCATAGCTGTTCCCCTGGTGTTGCATTTATACCAAAAAACATACCATGAGTATTGATATACGCTTTTAGTGCTTTATATAGCAACAATTATTGTTGATTAAATACCAAAAAAATCCGGATGGTATGTTATTATTTGTGCAGTTTGTCGCTTCAATTAAACGCATTTAGTTCACTAAAACAATATCTTGATATTCAACCTGTTTCATTTTCAACATCAGAGCTAAACAGACCATGAGCACATCTGAAAAGCAGACCAGGAAGCCCAGAAAAAGCTATCTTGAGGCACGTAAGCGGCTGCTGGAGATCCTCCATTCCCCCGATTTCAACAGCGGCGATCAGATCCCCGCCGAACGCGAGCTGTGTGAGCTACTGTCCCTCAGCCGGATGACCGTGCGCAAACTGCTGGCGGAGCTGGTTGAGGAAGGTGTGCTGGAGCGCCGGGGCAATCAGGGCACCTGGCTGCTGGATACCCCCATTGAACGACCGCTACAGCCTGCAT
Source organism: Erwinia sp. S43 (assembly GCF_016624745.1). Classification (NCBI taxonomy): domain Bacteria; kingdom Pseudomonadati; phylum Pseudomonadota; class Gammaproteobacteria; order Enterobacterales; family Erwiniaceae; genus Erwinia; species Erwinia sp. S43. The sequence goes on from NZ_JACVTX010000020.1 coordinate 91,153, forward strand.
TGGGGATCGGTAAGATCCTTGAGCTTAACGGCGCCGTTCCCAGCAGCCAGCTGATCTATTTCCATATATCCACCGCCAGCGCCCGTATTGCGCGCCTGCTGCATATTGCAGAGGGCGACGAAGTGGTGATGATCAAACGCCTGCGTCTGGCCGACGGGCAACCTTTCTGTCTGGAAACCAGCTATTTACCCCGGGCGCGGGTCGTGGATCTCAGTGCCGAAATGCTGGAAGAAGCTGGATCGCTGTATCGCCTGCTGGCCGAACGCTACCAGATTCAGGATGTGTACGATGAAGGAACGCTTCGCGCTGCGGCGATGAACGAAGAGGAACATCAGCTGTTGCAGGCGAAGCCGGAGAGCCCGGCGCTGGTGTATCGCGGGGTGATTTACGACCGGCAGCGTCGGCCAATTGAGTATCTGGTTTCGGTGAATCATCCGCAGCGGGTGGCTTTTCGTATTAACGGGGGATTAAATGAGGTGGATGCTCCGGCGGTTTGAAGTACCTGAATGAACGTCGCAGACAGGCACTACCCGAGATTTGTGTTGCGTTATTAGCAATGTCTGAGGTTGGCGCTGGCTGGTTGTGCCCCCGGTCGGGCGTCCTCGCGCCGCTGCGC